>NZ_NOZF01000091.1:0-814 GCF_002258565.1 Rhodococcus sp. 05-2254-6 | reverse complement strand
CGCCGACGCGGCAACGATACTCGGCCTCAGGCACGCAGCCGAGGACTGGCTCTCGGATCGAGGGATCGATCAGTGGACGCCACGCGAGGTGCCCCTCGGCACTGTCGCAGCGCAGATCGAGGCAGGAGAGTTCTACGTCGCCCGACGCGATCCCGGCGGCCCGATAGTCGGAGCACTGCGCTTGATCGGATCCGACCCGATCATCTGGTCCGAGCACGACGAACTGGCCTGCTACGTACACGGATTGGTGATCGACAGAAGCGAGGCCGGTACCGGCCTCGGCGCGTCGCTGCTCGAGTGGGCGTCGGAGCAGACTCGCCGGGAAGGACGCTCGCTGCTGCGTCTGGACTGCGCCGAGACCAACGGCGCGTTGCGCAGCTACTACCTCGATCAGGGTTTCCGCTACGTCGGCCGCCGCGAGTTCGCCGAGGGCAGTGCATGGTTCAGCGTTGCCCTGTTCGAGAAGTCGACCGATCGGTAGTGTCTCGCCCATGGGCGAGAACCGAGATCGTATGTTGCGTGGAGAGCTGTACCGAGACAGCGATCCCGAATTGGTGGCGTCTCGGATCGCGTGCGGCACGCTCCTGAGCCGATTCAACGCAACCGACGCAGACCGGAACGAAGAGCGTCGGGAGATTCTCGGCGAATTGCTCGGATCCTTCGGAGACGATTCGTGGATCATGCCCAGGTTCCAATGCGATTACGGCACAAACATTTCCATCGGATCGAACAGCTTCCTCAACTACGACGCGATCCTGTTGGACTGCGCGCCCATCACCATCGGTGACGATGTGTCGATCGGACCACGGGCACA
>NZ_NOZF01000169.1:0-819 GCF_002258565.1 Rhodococcus sp. 05-2254-6 | reverse complement strand
TACGCCTCTATGAGTGCGCCCATGAAGCCTGGTCATGGAGCTCCTATCGGTACGCCGGTGCCGGGTGATGCGTTGTTTGTGTTGGATTCCGGTTTGCGGCGGGTTCCGATCGGTGTGGTTGGTGAGTTGTATGTCGCGGGGCGGGGTGTGGCACGCGGTTATGTGCGACGGCCGGGCTTGACGGCATCGCGATTCGTCGCGTGTCCGCTCGGCCCTTTGGGTTCGCGGATGTATCGCACCGGCGATCTGGTTCGTTGGAATCACGACGGCGAGCTGGAGTATGTGGGTCGCTCTGACGATCAGGTGAAGATTCGTGGTTACCGCATCGAAATCGGTGAAGTGGAAGCAACACTCGCTGCCTTGACCGGAGTGGAGCGTGCGGCAGTGGTGGCCCGTGATACCGATACCGGCAAGCAGTTGATTGGCTACGTCGTACCTACCGAGGTGTCTGCGGGAATCGATGGTGGGGCGCTGCGCGAACGAGTTGCCGCGCGATTGCCTGCGTACATGGTTCCGGCCGTGGTGATGGTCATCGACGAGTTGCCGTTAACTGTCAACGGCAAGCTGGACAAACGGGCGTTGCCCGAGCCGCAATTCGCCAGCGGCGTTCACAGAGCGCCGTCATCTCCGGTTGAAGAAATTATCTCCGGCATTTTCACGAAGGTTCTCGACCTGCCGCGAGTCAGCGTGGACGACTCCTTCTTCGACCTGGGCGGCAACTCGCTCTCTGCGATGCGTGTCGTAGCCGCCGTGCAGGAAACCTTCGACTGTGAAATCAGCGTCCGTGCACTCATGGAAGCCCCCACCGTAGCGGGCCTG
>NZ_NOZF01000181.1:0-70568 GCF_002258565.1 Rhodococcus sp. 05-2254-6 | reverse complement strand
CTTCGAGCGCCTCCTGCTCAACGGGTTCACCGCCGAGGTATGGCTGAAGCCCGGAATCGACCGTGCAACCGCACAGCGGACCGCAGGCCTCGCCCAGCTCGATCCCACCCGCACCGCGGGCATCGGAGTGGTACTCGGCGCAGGCAACATCACCTCGATCGCGCCGCTGGACGCGCTGTACGAACTGATCGCGTTCAATCGAGTCGTCGCACTCAAGCTCAACCCGATCATGGATCCGCTGTTGCCGGTGTTCGAGAAAGTCCTCGCGCCGCTCGTCGACATCGGTGCATTGCGCCTGCTCACCGGCGGAGCCGACGTGGGCACCTACCTGGTCCAGCACGATCGTGTCGACCACGTCCACATGACCGGCAGCGCCATCACGCACGACGCGATCGTCTTCGGTCCGGGCCCGGACGGCGCTGCCCGCAAGGCGGCCAACGACCCGATCCTCACCAAGGAGATCTCCAGCGAACTCGGTGGCGTCTCGCCCACCATCGTTCTGCCCGGAGAGTGGAGCCGTGCCGACATCGAATTCCAGGCCGAGCACATCGCCACCCAACGCCTGCACAACAGCGGATACAACTGTGTCGCTTCGCAGGTCGTCGTGCTGTCCTCGGAATGGAAGCAGCGCGACCAGTTCGTCGCCGCCCTGCGCGCCGCGCTGGACCGCGCGCCCGCCCGTGCGCCGTACTACCCCGGCAGCGACAAGCGAGTGTCCGACGCCACCGCCACCTACCCGTCCGCCGAGCGCCTCGGCGAGCGCGGTGGCCGCGTGCTCATCACCGACCTGAACCCCGGTGAATACGCACCGCTGCTGCAGACCGAGTATTTCGCACCGGTCATGGGCATCATCGAATTGCCCTACAGCGGAGCAGCATTCGCAGCCAAGGCGGTTCAGGCCGCGAACGAGGAATTCACCGGCACCCTCGGCATCAACATCATCGGCACCCCCGGCACCATCAAGGGACTCGGGGAGAAATTCGACACCATGCTCGCCGACCTGCGCTACGGCACCATCGCCGTCAACGCCTGGACGGCCATCGGATTCCTCACCGCAGCAGCCACCTGGGGCGCATTCCCCGGCCACACCGTCGACGACGTCCAGAGCGGAATCGGCATCGTGCACAACGCCTTACTGATCGACGGAGCCGAGCGAACAGTGGTGCGCGGGCCCTTCCGGCCGATGCCGCGCTCGCTGATCAACGGCGAACTCTCCATCTCCCCGAAGCCACCGTGGTTCGTCACCAACAAGACCGCAGCATCGACGGGCAAGCTGCTCACCGCATTCGCGGGAGCACCGTCCTGGTCCAAGCTGCCGGCAATCTTCGCCTCCGCCCTGCGCGGGTAGAACCCACCGTCGACGACCGAAGGACAATCATGAGCTCTCAGCGCACGACGGCCGACTACATCGTGGTGGGCGCAGGTTCGGCAGGCGCGGTGGTGGCCAATCGCCTCAGCGCAGACCCACGCAACGAGGTGGTTCTCCTCGAGGCCGGCCCCGAGGACAAGAACAAGTTCGCCCACATTCCCGCTGCGTTCTCCAAACTCTTTCGCAGCGAGGTCGATTGGGACTACTTGACCGAACCGCAACCGGAACTGCGTGATCGCAGCATCTATTGGCCGCGCGGCAAGATGCTCGGCGGTTCGTCGTCGATGAACGCGATGATGTGGGTGCGCGGATTCGCCGCCGACTACGACGAGTGGGCAGCGGTGTCCGACGACTCGTGGTCTTTCCGAAACCTCGTCGGATACTTTCGCAGGATCGAGAACATCGAGGGCACAACGGCAGTCGACGCCGGCACCGACGGCCCCCTCATCGTCTCCCACCAGCGCAGCCCCCGCGATCTGACGTCGTCGTTCCTCGACGGCGTCGAAGAAGCAGGCTATCCGCTGGAAACCGCGAACCTGCCCGAGCCCAAGGGCTTCACCCGCACGATGGTCAACCAGAAGCGCGGAGCACGGTGGAGCACCGCCGATGCCTACCTGAGACCGGCGAAGAAGCGCAAGAACCTGACCATCCTCACCGAGGCACACGCCACCCGTGTGCTCTTCGAGGGCAGCGCGGCGGTGGGAGTCGAATACGCCTCCGGCGGGCAGACACACACCGTGCGCGCACGCAAAGAGGTGATCCTCTCCGGCGGAGCCATCAACACCCCGCAACTAATGATGCTCTCGGGCATCGGAGACCAGGAACAGCTGAAGTCCCACGGCATCGCCGTCCAACACCACGCGCCCGGCGTCGGGCAGAACCTCCTCGACCACCTGGCCGCCCTCGTCGGCTGGAAAACCGAAAGAGACTCCCTCTTCCACGCCGAGAAGATCCCCGAGTTGGTCAACTACCTCGCGCGCCGACGCGGGATGCTCACCTCCAACGTCGCCGAGGCGTACGGATTCATCAAGAGCCGCGAGGACCTGGCCCTGCCCGACCTCGAACTCATCTTCGGACCGGCACCGTTCTTCGACGAGGGACTCGTCGGCCAGGACTCGCACGCCGCCGTCATCGGCGCGGTACTCGTCAAACCCGAGAGCCGCGGCGAGATCACCCTCCGATCGGCCGACCCGTCGGCCAAGCCCATCGTCGAACCCCGCTACCTCAGCGACCCCGACGGACTGGACCGCAAAGCGATGATCGAAGGCCTGCGCGCCTGCGTCGCCATCTCCGAAACCCCGTCGTTGAAGGGACTGCTCGGCGACGTCGTACGCCCCAGGGTGGCGTCGAACATCTCCCCGGCGGACCTGCTCACCGAGGCCCTCGAACAGAATGCGCACACGCTGTACCACCCCGTGGGCACTGCGCGTATGGGCAACGACCCCGCCAGTGTCGTCGATCCCGAGCTGCGAGTGCGGGGCGTCGATCGCCTTCGCGTCGCCGACGCGTCGATCATGCCCAGCATCATCCGCGGACACACTCACGCGCCGTCGGTGGTGATCGGCGAACGAGCTGCGGACCTGATCCTTCGTTGATCCCGAGTGAACCTTCGGAAAAATTCCGGTTTGACAGTCCGGTTTGTCGGGTAACAGGTGGACACGCTCCCTTGCAAGGGATCGAGATGGAACCCATCCGCTCGGCAAGCAGCGCCGAATGACCCACAACGCTCGAGAGACGAGCACGGAAGGTTGACCGACATGTTCACTGTTCGTAAAGCTTTGGCCGCCACCGCAATCGGTGCACTCACCATCGTCCCGCTTGCCGCATGCTCCAGCGACGAGGCGTCCGACACCGTCGACAACGCCACCTCCTCGGCAGCGTCGGCCATGGAAACCACCGAGAGCGAGCCCGAGCCCGCAGCCGAGGTCGACAGCCTCACCGGTGTCGACACCGCAGTTGCATTGGATCCCGGCTTCACCGGCGCGCTGACCACCCTGGGCCTCACGCCCGGCGTCGTCGGAACCGCTACTCTCGCAGACGGATCCATCCGCTTCCCGATCACCGGCGGAGACGTCAAGTACTGGGAGCCCGGCACCGTCGACCCCTACGTCCAGGGCGAGATCATGCACGACGGCAGCGGCCTGTCGCTGACCGCCGGCGAGACCGTCGTCGAGCTCATCAACTTCGACATCGATCCGGGCACTTCGCTTCTCACCGGTGACGTCATGGTCAACGGCGAGGAAGCTGCCGCAGACGCAGTTCTGTTCGATCTCGACGGCCGCACCCTGCAGCCGCTCGCTACCGGACCGGACAACACCGCGATCCTGCAGGGCACCGAGGTGAAGATCTCGGAGACCGCTGCCGGACTGCTCAACAGCACCTTCAACACCGATGCTGTGACCCCGGGACTGCTCGTGGGCGTTGCGACCATCACGATCAACACCGCTTAATCACAGTCTCCTGAACGCCCGTGCGCGAGTTGTCGCCGTGAAAACGGCGGCGCTCGCGCACGAGTGTTTGCATCGCACGGTCAGGAACCTCGAATGAGAGCCTTCACGAAGATCTACGGTGGACACCCGCTACACGCGGTCGGTCTGCTGCTCTCGTTCGCGCTGGTCGGCTACGTCGTGGCACTCATGGGGCCGCAGGCTCTGTGGAACAACGACGTGTGGTGGAAATCCGTTCTCGTGTGGTTCTTCGGATCGGTACTGCTGCACGACGCCGTACTCTTCCCGCTCTACTCACTGGCCGATCGGCTGCTCACCGGCATTCCGCGTCACCGCCTGGCCGTGTCGCCGGTGAACTTCGTTCGAGTTCCCGCACTCGGAGCCGCCCTGACCTTCCTGATGTTCTTTCCCGGCATTCTCTCTCAGGGCGCGCAATCGTACCGAGCCGCAACCGGTTTGACCCAGGAACCCTTTCTCGGACGTTGGCTCGCACTGACCGCCGTGTTGTTCACCGTGAGCGCAGCCGCCTACTTCACCCGATGGACCCTCGTACGGAGCCGAGCATGAGCGTCACCGCCGATACACTCTTCAACCGCGCAGCAGCCGGACTACCCTGCTGGATAGGCGATTCCGACGGCAGCAGGCAGCAGCTTCCCACCGAGCGTTGGATGGGTGGCAGCGCCTCGTCGGCCGAGGATCGCCGCGCGGATCACGCGATGCTCAGCCGCTGTACCGGCCCCACGATCGATCTCGGCTGCGGTCCGGGTCGACTCACCGAAGCGCTTGCTCGACGCGGCGTTTCGGCACTCGGTGTCGACACCTCCCGAGCCGCCGTCGATCTGACCATCGGACGCGGCGGCAACGCCGTTCTCCGCGACCTCTTCGAGCCACTGCCCGACACCGGCAACTGGTCGTGTGTCCTCCTCGCGGACGGAAACATCGGCATCGGCGGAGACCCGGTGCGTCTGCTTCGCCGGGCCGCCGACCTGCTCGCCCCCCACGGAGCCGTCATCGCCGAAGTGGATGCGCCGAGCGACACGGGAATTCGCCACCGCACCGTTCGATGGGAAACCGACACCATGGTCGGCGACTGGTTCGCCTGGTCCAGTGTCAGCGCCGACGCCACCGCAGATCTCGCCGGTGCCGCAGGCCTGCGAGTGGTGGACGTGGCACCGATCCACGGGCGTTGGTTCGCTCAGATGACGTTGGCCCCGTTCACCAATTCGTGAACAGTAGATGATTGATCGCCAACGCGCCGATCACCTGCAGCGCCAACCAGAAACGATGCGTCCGGATCGGCAACACAGCAGGCGCGATCAGCATCCACATCGCGAAGGGCAACCAGATCCTCTCGGTCTCCGCTTTGCTCAACTGACTCAGATCCGCCATGACCACTGCCGCGATCGCCGAGATCACCAACAGGTTGATCGGCTCCAGCCGAGTGAGTATCCGCGGGAACGCCGCGGGCACAGCCACACCCAACGCACAGAACAGCGCCGCGAAGTTCGCCCAGCCCCAGTACTCGAACGGCCGGTCCTTCGCGATGCCCTGGTAGTAGCGCTCCTGCACCAGCAAGTAACCGTCGTACCACCAGAATCCGTACGCGGTGAAGATCCCGGCAACGATCAGCGCACCGATCAGCGCGCCGAGGAACGGCAGAATCCTTCGCCCGGCGATCAGCACCGCGATCGCAGGCAGGCCCATCAACACCAACCCGTAGTTGAGGTAGACGCCGAAACCGAGCAACACTCCCGCACCGATCGACGCGGGCCACAGGTAGCGCTTCGTCGAGATCGCCAGCAGCGCAATTCCCCACGCGGCGACACCGGCGTAGAACGCATCGGCGGAAACGGCGATCCAAATCGCGGCCGGGGCGATGGCCACGAACGGTGCTGCCCGCCGCGCGATGTTCTCGTCGCCGAGCACCCGGAGCGTGAGAACCAGCGCCACAGCGGCACTCGTGCCGACCAGCACACAGAGTGTCGCCGCCCAGGCTCCTCCGCCGAGGCCGAGACGATCGAGCCACACGAAAGTGAGCAGTGCGCCGGGGGGATGACCCGACACATGCGTCGTCCACGAATCGGCCTGGTAGTCCAGAATGCGTTCGGAGAATCCGCGGAGCGTGGCGGGAATGTCGGTGATGCCGGGCACTTCGTGCAGGTACTCGTCCGTCGATGCCAGCCGGTTCACGAAGCCGCGCTTCCAACCGTCCACCATCGCCAGCGACATCGTCCAGGCCGCCGACGCGCCCCACACCACGAACAACAGTCGCGTCCACGACAGTCGGCGTGCGACCGTCGGCCCCCACAGCACGGTGGCGACGGCGATCAGAACGGCGACAGGAGTTCCCCATCCCACGTGAATCTCGCGGAAGCCGAACAGCGGCGCCGCATCGGCGAAGTCACGTACCTGCTGCGGAGTTCTGTTGATGATGGGGGTGACGAGTTCGTTTCCCAGGTACGGAACGACGAATGCGACCACGACGAGCACGACGGCCAACGTGCCTGCGACGGCTTCTCTCCAGTAACGGATAGTCTTTTCTCCCTGCGGACTTGAAGGCGAACACGACTTCGGACCAGCATATCGACCGACGGTGATGGAGGATGAGCAGATGGACAACGACGCGACGGGGCGGGCCGAGATAGCCGTCATCGGCGGCAGCGGCTTCTATTCGTTCTTCGGAGCCGACGCCCAGGAGGTAGTGCTCGACACCCCCTACGGCGCTCCGAGCGCCCCGATCACGTTGGGCGAGGTGGAAGGTCGGCGAGTGGCGTTTCTGCCCCGACACGGCCGCAATCACGAGTACTCACCGCACACGTTGCCGTACCGCGCCAACATGTGGGCGCTGCGGATGCTCGGGGTGAGCCGAGTGTTCGCCCCGTGCGCGGTCGGATCCCTGGTGTCCGAGTACGGCCCGGGCACCGTCGTGATTCCCGATCAACTGGTCGACCGAACGTCCGGGAGAGCACAGACCTACTTCGACGAGGGCGGGATTCACGTCGAATTCGCAGACCCGTACTGCCCGACGCTCCGGAAGTCCGCGGTCCAGGACTCGGCGATCGACGGCGGCGTCATGGTCGTCGTCGAGGGTCCTCGGTTCTCCACTCGTGCCGAGAGCCAGTGGTTCGCGCGCCAGGGTTGGACGCTGGTGAACATGACCGGCCACCCCGAGGCCGTTCTGGCTCGCGAACTCGAACTCTGCTACGCACCGATCGCATTGGTGACCGACCTCGACGCCGGCATCGAGTCCGGTCAGGGCGTCAAGGCGGTGGACGTGTTCGCCGAGTTCCAGAAGAACATCGAGCCACTCAAGGCACTGGTGCGCTCGGCCATCTCCGACGCTCCCACCGGCGACTGCCCGACCTGTCGGGTGCACACCGGCCTCACGCTGCCGATCGAGCTGCCATGACCCGGGTACTGCTCACCGGCGCAGCCGGATTCATCGGCGGCCACATTCGCGATGCGGCAGCCGCCTCCGGCCACGAGATCGTTGCCGTCGACGCCATGCTGGAATCGGCTCACGGCCCAGGAGCGCGCGCCGACGGAATCATCGATCTCGATGTGCGCGACAAGGACTCGCTCGTCGACGCATTGCGCGGGGTGGATGTCGTGTGTCACCAGGCCGCCGTCGTCGGAGCCGGCGTCGATGCCGCGGATGCCCCCGCCTACGCCAGCCACAACGACTACGGGACGGCAGTTCTGCTCGCCGCGATGTACGAGGCGGGCTGTTCGCGGCTGGTTCTCGCCTCGTCGATGGTCGTCTACGGCGAAGGGCGCTATCTCAATTCATCGGGCGAGACCGTAGTTCCGCCGCCCCGCACCCGCGCCGATCTCGATGCCGGCTTGTTCGACAATCGCGATCCGAGGTCCGGTGAGCCTCTCGATTGGCTTCTGGTGGAGGAGGATTCGTTACTCGAACCGAGGAGCATCTACGCGGCGAGCAAACTGGCACAGGAGAACTACGCCTCCGCGTGGGCGGTATCGACGGGCGGCTCGGTGATCGCACTGCGTTACCACAACGTCTACGGACCGAACATGCCCCGCAACACCCCGTATTCCGGTGTGGCAGCGATGTTCCGCTCGTCGCTGGAACTCGGCCAGGCCCCGACCGTGTACGAGGACGGCAAGCAGGCCCGCGATTTCGTGCACGTTCACGACGTCGCAGCGGCCAACATCGCGTCGATCGACGCAGAGACCGAGGGCTTCACCGCCCTCAACGTCTGCTCGGGACAACCGATCACCATCGGTGAGGTCGCCACGATCCTCGCCGAAGCACGCGGCGGGCCTACACCCGAGATCACCGGACGCTACCGAGCCGGCGATGTACGGCACATCGTCGCCAGTTCCCGACTGGCCGAACAGACCCTGGGATTCCGCGCGAGGATCATGCCGAGGGACGGTCTCACCGCATTCGCCGACGCACCGTTGCGCGACGCCGAGGGCACGGGACCACCCCGTGTCTGAACAGAAATCGGTGACCGTCGTCATCCCCTGCATGAACGAGGCCGAATCGCTTCCGGCAGTACTCGATTCGGTACCGGCGGGCTACTCCACGATCGTGGTGGACAACAACTCCACCGACGCCACCGCCGCCGTCGCCGCAGCCCACGGAGCCACGGTGATCTCCGAAACCGTGCCCGGCTACGGCGCAGCAGTGCACGCAGGCGTCGTGGCAGCCGACACCGACATCGTCTGCGTCCTCGACGGAGACGGCTCGATGGATCCATGCGACCTGCCGACCCTCGTGTCGGCCCTCGACCATGCGGACCTCGCCGTCGGTCGCCGTCGACCGGCGAAGGGAAGCTCACCCCTGCACGCCAGGATCGGCAATGCCGTTCTCTCACTTCGACTTCGCACCAAGTACAAGCTGCCCGTGCACGACCTCGGAGCCATCCGCGCGGTACGCCGTCAGGCACTGCTCGACCTCGGCGTCACCGACCGCCGCTCGGGCTATCCACTGCAGCTGCTGGTACTGGCGGCCGAAGCCGGCTGGACCGTCGTCGAACACGACGTGGTCTACCGACCACGGACAGCCGGAACGTCGAAGGTCTCGGGATCGGTGAAGGGAACCATCGTCGCCGTGCGGGATTTCTGGAAGGTGCTCTCGTGACCGTCACCGCTCTCGTCGTCGCCAAAGCCCCCGTACCCGGGCTGGCCAAGACACGCCTCGCCGCCACGATCGGCGACGCCGCCGCAGCCGAACTGGCCGCGGCCTCGCTGCTCGACACCCTCGACGCCGTCTCGGCCGCCGACGTCGACCGCCGTGTCGTGGCCCTCACCGGCAATCTCGCCGACGCGGCCCGCGTCGACGAACTGACCCGCGCGCTGGCGTCGTTCACGGTCGTAGCGCAGCGCGGCGACGGGCTGGGCGAACGACTGGCCAATGCCCACGCCGACGCGGCCACCACCGGTTCCGTACTGCAGATCGGCATGGACACCCCTCAGGTCACGGCGCACTTGCTGTCCGACGCGGCCGCGCAACTCGGCAACAGTGACGTACTCGGATTCGCCGAGGACGGCGGCTGGTGGGCGCTCGGCCTTCGCAACCCCGAGCTCGCTCGGTTCTTGCTCGACGTGCCCATGTCCGCCCCGTCGACGGGCTCCGACACACTCGATGCCTTGACCGCGGCCGGGGCGTCGATCACGATGCTCCCGGAATTGCGCGATGTCGATTTCGAGTCCGATCTCGAAGCGGTGGCGCAATTGTGCGCACCGAACAGTCGGTTCCATATTGCCGTCGGAAAAGTCGGTAATTGAAAGTGGCCTCGGTCCGTTCCGTCAGGTCTGTTTCGACCGAAATGCCGCATCGAGGCCGCAATCTCCACATCCGTTGTGGAACAGCACCTTCGATCTGCCCGAATTGCCGGACCGCACGCGACCAATATCGAATCGCAACAAAGCCGAACCACCGTTTCACGGCTATTTCACAGACACAGGTGCTAGAAAGTGTGACATGACCGGGTTGTTGATAGGCGTAGCCGTCTGGATGGTGTTCGCGACAGTCGTCGCCACCGTCCTCGGCCGCGTCGCGCGCCGGGGTGACTCCGAGGAATTGGGGTCGACGATCGAGTGGGACGTCGAGGCTCTCGAGCACGAACTTCACCACGAGAACTGACTGCGCTCAGTCGACCCGCTCGACGATCTCGGTGAGAATACGAGCCGCTGCTGCCAGCGTCTGGCGCTGCTGCGGCGTCAATTCGTCCAATTGTTCCGCCAGCGCGATTTCCCGAGCTGCAACCTCCTGCCGTGCAGTCGCCGTGCCCGCATCGGTCAGCAGAAGAACCACCTGCCTGCCGTCCGTCGGATGCGGCTCCCGGTTCATCAAACCCAACTCGACCAAGGCGTGCGACGACCTGGACACCGACGGCGGCTTGATCCGCTCACGCGCCGCCAACTCCCCCGTCGTCATCGGACCCTCACGAAGCAACGTCGTCAGAATCGACAGCTGAGCGACGGGCAATCTGTCGCTGGAATGGCGCAGTCGGAGTCTCCGATTCAATCGCATTGCACTGACGGACAAATCCCTCGCCAGCCGGGAATCGGGCAGATCACTCACGCTGTCCAGATTACGACACCGAGGTGCATTCGCCCGACTCCCAGAAACAGCGGATCGCTCGGTTTATTCCGCCTCGAACAAACCGCTGATATGGTTCTCGTCGGTTGCCGGGGAGTGAAATCGAATTGGGGGAGATCGTCGTGCGTCGCGTGGGTTCCAGAGTCTTGACCGTTGCCACCATGGCCGTAGCCACGTCGCTGCTGGTCACCGGGCCCAACGCCCTCGCAAATCCCAATGCGGTCAATCCCATTGCCGGACTCAACGGCACGTTCGGGCTGCCGCAGCTTCAGGGTCGCGCACAAGCCGTCGCTCAGGTGACCGGTATCTCGAGTCCCAACAACACGCAGAACGTCAACATGATCGGCACCGATCTCGGCATCATGTGGGACAACGGCCGCGGCGAGGTGCTGACGGCATTCGGCGATACCGCCGGCCTCGGCATACCCAACCTGCTGCAGGGCAGCCTGTGGTCGTGGCGCAGCAACGCCATCGTACGGAGCAACGACCGCAACCTCGCCGACGGCATGAACTTCGACAGCGTCGTACTCGACCCGATCGGCCAGACCAAAGAGGTCGTCCCCAGCCCCAAGATCCCGTTCGTCGAGATCAGCCGAATCCCGACGGCAGGCGTGGCCGTCGGCGACAGTCAATACCTCAACCTGATGTCCGTGAAGAACTGGGGACCGCCGGGAACCTGGGAGACCAACTTCTCCGGCCTGGCCGTGTCGAACGACAACGGGGAGAACTGGGCAGCGCTACCGGACACCCAACGGCCCAGCGTCGGCGGCGACCGCAACTTCCAGCAGAGCGCCTACCTGAAGGACGGCGGCTACGTCTACCAGTACGGCACCCCGCCCGGCCGCTTCAACCTCGGCCACGTCGCTCGCGTCAAGGAACAGGACATCGCCCGACTCGGCGAATACGAGTACTGGACCGGCCAGGACTGGAAGAAGGGCGACCCGGCCGCGGCCGCACCCATCGTCGGCGGCGTCGGTGAACTCTCCGTCGCGTACAAGGCAGCCCTCGGTCAGTACCTGATGATGACGACCGACAACGCCAACTCGATCGTCCTGCGACGCTCGCCGTCACCCGTCGGGCCATGGAGCCCACCGGAGGTTCTGGTCGACACCCGCGAGGTCAGCTCCATCTACGCGCCGTACATCCATCCCTACTCGACCGGCCGCGACCTGTATTTCCTGGCGACGGTCTACCAGAACTACAACGTGCTGCTGCTGCGCGCGACGCTGTAGGAACCGCCACTAGGCTTCCGAAGGTGGACGCCGCAGACTGGGATCGCAAGTACGAAGGCCGAGAACTCGTCTACGGCGAGGCACCGAACGCGACGCTCGTCGAAGTCGCGACGACGCTCGAGCGAGGTCGCGCACTGGATCTCGCGTCCGGCCAGGGTCGCAACGCGATCTGGTTGGCAACCCGCGGCTGGACCGTCGACGCCGTCGATTTCTCCTCGGTGGCGCTGACGAGGGCGAACGACGTGGCGTCTTCGGCACCCAGGTCGGTGCGCGAGCGACTGACCTGGGTCCACGCCGATGTGACGCAGTTGTCAACAGAACCGAACTATGACCTGGTTCTCATGTTCTATCTCCACTTGCCCCCGAACGAACGGCAGAAGGCCGTTTCGGTCGCCGTTTCCGCGCTGAAACCTGATGGAATCCTCATGATTCTCGGACACCACTCCGCGAACATCGACTCCGGCGTCGGTGGTCCACAGGAAGCCGAGATCCTCTACACGCCAGAGGATTTGGCGTCGGACATCGGTACTGGACTGACCATCCTCACTGCCGAAAACCGCTATCGCGACGTGACCGGCGGCACAGCGATCGACGCATTGCTACTGGCGAGTAGGCCTCCCCTTGGCAGCGAACCGGATCGGGGGTAATATCCGTTAAGTTACCGACGAGTAGCTAACTTGGGCGGTACTCACGAGACCGCACCACCGACTGGAGAGCGAACGAGCAATGGGCCATTACAAGAGCAACCTCCGGGATCTCGAGTTCAACCTCTTCGAGCTTTTCGGACTCGACGAGACACTCGAAGGCGACAACTTCGGCGACATGGACGGTGAAGTAGCCCGCGACATGCTGCGCGAGGTCGTACGCCTTGCCGAGGGACCGCTGGCCGAGTCCTTCGCGGACGCCGACCGCAACCCGCCCGTCTTCGATCCCGAAACCCACAGCCTGAAGCTGCCCGACTCCTTCAAGAAGTCGTTCAAGGCGCTCTACGACGGCGAGTGGTGGCGCGTCGGCCTCGACGAGGAAGTCGGTGGCATGGCAGCACCTCGCAACCTGCTCTGGGGCATCAACGAGATGCTCCTCGGATCGCAGCCGGCCGCGTTCATGTACTCCGCAGGCCCTGGATTCGCAAACATCTTGTACCACAACGGAACCGACGAGCAGAAGGAATGGGCCAAGGTGGCCGTCGAGCGCGGCTGGGGTGCCACGATGGTCCTGACCGAGCCCGACGCCGGATCCGACGTCGGAGCAGGTCGCACCAAGGCGATCAAGCAGGACGACGGCTCGTGGCACATCGAAGGCGTCAAGCGCTTCATCACCTCGGCAGTGTCCGACGACCTCTTCGAGAACATCTTCCACCTCGTACTCGCCCGCCCCGAAGGTGCCGGACCCGGAACCAAGGGCCTGAGCCTGTTCTTCGTGCCGTCCATCCTCTTCGACTTCGAGAAGGGCGAACTGGGCGAGCGCAACGGAGCCTTCGTCACCGGCGTAGAGCACAAGATGGGCCTCAAGGCCTCCGCCACCTGTGAACTCACCTTCGGTGGCAACGGCATTCCCGCCAAGGGCTGGCTCGTCGGCGAGGTCCACAAGGGCATCGCGCAGATGTTCGACGTCATCGAGCACGCTCGAATGATGGTCGGCACCAAGGCAATCGGCACCCTCTCCACCGGCTACCTCAACGCACTCGAGTACGCCAAGGAGCGCGTCCAGGGCGCAGACCTGACGCAGATGACCGACAAGACCGCTCCCCGCGTCACCATCACCCACCACCCCGACGTGCGCCGCAGCCTCATGATGCAGAAAGCGTACTCGGAAGGCCTGCGTGCGGTGTACCTCTACACCGCCGCACACCAGGATCCGGTCACCGCCAAGCAGGTCTCGGACGCAGACGCCGACATCGCATACCGCGTCAACGACCTCCTGCTGCCCATCGTCAAGGGCGTCGGCTCCGAAATTGCCTACCAGGTACTCGCGGAATCCCTGCAGACCCTCGGCGGCTCCGGATTCCTGCAGGACTACCCCCTCGAGCAGTACATCCGCGACGCCAAGATCGACTCGCTGTACGAAGGAACCACCGCCATCCAGGCGCAGGACTTCTTCTTCCGCAAGATCGCCCGCGACCGCGGCGTAGCACTGGCTCACGTTGCCGGACAGATCAAGTCGTTCATCGACAGCGAAGCAGGAAACGGTCGACTCAAGGCCGAGCGCGCACTGCTCGCCACCGCACTCGAAGACGTGCAGGCCATCGTCACCTCGATGACCCAGCACCTCATGGGTGCACAGGACCAGCCCACCGAGCTGTACAAGGTCGGCTTGGCATCGGTGCGCTTCCTCATGGGCTTCGGAGACCTGCTCATCGGCTGGCTGCTGCTGCGTCAGTCCGAAATCGCCATCGCTGCACTCGACAACGGCGCAGAGGGCAAGGAGAAGGCGTTCTACGAGGGCAAGATCGCAGTGGCCTCGTTCTTCGCCAAGAACATCCTGCCGCAGCTCACGGCGACCCGCGCCATCCTCACCAACATCGACAACGACATCATGGAACTGGACGAAGCAGCATTCTGATTCCCTGAACTCTTCGGCGGCCGCACTCGTTCTCGAGTGCGGCCGTTGTCATATGTACGCCGGGGCGGTGGTGTCGCGGCGGGGCCCGGGTTTGCCGCAAAAGCGCGCGCGTTTGATCGGGAGGCGGGGGTGCGAGCCCCCAGCCGCCGCAAAAGCGCGCGCGTTTGTCAGATGAGCGGGGTTGCAAACCCCCAGCCGCCGCAAAAGCGCGCGCGTTTGTCAGATGCGCGCGAATTCTGCCGAATACTCAGGCAATTTCGAGTGCATTCGGCGAATGCGCGCGCATTTGCGGGCCGCACGAGGTACTCCGCACCGCCCCTCGTGGTGGAGGCAGGGCAGCAGCCCGCTCCACAGCTCGGGCCACGCGCGCCGCCAGCTCCGCCGGATTCGCCAAATCTGCCCACGTCCAGCGCACGACGGGATAGCCGAGATCGCGCACCGCGTCCTCCCGCACCTTCTCTCTGAACACCACGTCGCCGGGGTGCTCATCCTGCCGTAGGTACTTGGTGTACTTGGCTTTACCATCGAACTCGCACACCACGACGCCATTGACCAGCCAATCGATCCGCGCCACCGTCAGCCCGTCCGGATCCAGGATCTCCACCTGCGATTCCACGTCGAATCCGTTCTGACGCAGAATGACTCGACTCTGAGTCTCGCCGGGGTTTTCGCTCCGCCCGTCCATGAGGGACACAGCCCGTCGCGCCTGCGCCACACCTTTCCATCCCCGAGCACGCTGCAACTCCGACTCAAGCTCCTTCGGATCGCAGCGCTTCAGAGCTGAGTCACCTGCGATCACCGCCGACAGAAGCGGCTCGGTACGGGCAAGGTCGACAACCGTCCGCGCCAATGAGGTCACGGGAATTCCGTCGACGGTGGTGCTGGGTACCCACGGCGCACAGTGCACGATCACCGCTGCATTCGCTCGACCTCCGCCGCGGCGGCGTCGGGTGACGTGAACTTTGTCGAACCCGCCCGTGGGCAAGGGTAATTCGTGCAGTAGCGCCGCCGAACGGTGACTCACCGTGCTGCCGTCCGCAATCATCGGAAATACGGCGTCGATCAACAACCGATGCCGCTCCTGCCCCGAAAGGCCGGCCAGCCTCGACGTCGGAACGTAGACTCCGTTCACCAAACGCTCCCAGCCCCCGCGTTCGTACATTGCTCGCAGCTCGTGATCGGCATTGCCATCGGCAAGAGCCTCCGAGCGTCGCACCATTCGGTCATCCCTCATCCTTCGAGTCTCGACCATGCGCGCACCGATCCGAGGACGAAAGTACCTGCCTGTGTACAACTTCGGACCTGTGGATGAATACAGGTACGGGGGTACCAGTTCGCTGCGGCGTCGGAGCCGCAAACGCGCGCGCAGCCGTCAGGTGCGCGCAGAATTGCCCCGATCAGGCCATCATTTCGCGCGCATTCAACAAACGCGCGCGCTTTTGCGAAGACTGGGGAACCAAAGCAGGCGAACGGGAACAGGGAACACAGGAACACGGGAAACGGGGAACAGGCCGACGGTGCATCGTCACGCGGGCCGACCCGACGAAGCGTCGAAGGGCGAAACCAACGCCGGACCCCACAAATGCGCGCGCAGCCGTCAGGTGCGCGCAGAATTGCCCCCGATCGGGCCACCAATTCGCGCGCATTCAACAAACGCGCGCGCTTTTGCGAAGACTGGGGAGGCGGGGGACCTAGGGAGCCGAGAGGACCTGGGGAGGCGGGGGGACCTGGGGAGCCGAACAGGGAACAGCCGCTACTGCTGCAGTTTGCGGAATTTGCTGCCGTGGAACACGATTGGGTTCACTTCACTCTGGACGTCCAGGGAATGTATGCGCAGCAACACTATTGCGTGGTCGCCCGCGGGGATTTGCTGCTCGATGGTGGTGTCGAGCCATGCGGTGGCCCCCACGATGAAGGCTGCTCCCGCGTCGGTGACGGTGAGGTCGAGGCCGGCGAATCGGTCACCGGTCTTGGCTGCCAGGGTACGGACGGCGTCGTTGTGTGCCTCACCGAGAACGCTGACGCCGATGTTGGGTGCCAACTCGAGTTTCGGCCATGTCGTCGACGTGTTCTGGATGCACACCGCGACGAGGGGCGGGTCGATGGACACCGATACGAAGCTGCTGGCCGCCAAGCCCACCAGGACGCCGTCTATCTTCGCGGCGATCGCGACCACTCCGCTCGGGAACTGCGCGTACGCCTCACGAAGCGTCTGCTGATCGAGGACGGTACGTGTGAGCGTCATGGACGAAGCTCCCTTTCGATCTTGTGATGCAACCCCGCGTGGGCACAGTTCCGACGAGCGAACACCCACTGCAAGCAAACACCCGATCGGGCGGCAACGCCACAGTCCGAATCGACGTGATTCGAATGACCCTCTCGCGGTTGCAGCATCACTCGTCTTCTTCCGGTTCCGGAGCCGGGTCCGCCGCGGGTGCCGGGCGATCGGGCTGAACGCATCGAACGATGGGGATCGGGTCGTATTTCACCGTTCGGGTGTTCCGCGAAATTTCCCTGCCCGACGCGGCATCGCTGATCACCCTGGTGTCACTGGCGGTGAATCCTTGGCCTCCACCGGACGCGACGCAGCCTGCGCCTGCGGGCAGTGTCACCGTGTCGGGTGAGGTGAAGTTGGTTCGCGAACCGGTGATCGATTCGACGTCGACCGTCTTGGTTCCCCACAGTCGGACGGTGACGCTGGACGAATCGGCGAACGATTGGATGACCACACCGGTGTCGTTCGGGTTGGTGAACTTCAGGTCGATGGCACCTTCGAAGACCGTCGCTTCGCGCGCCTCGGGGTATCGGCTGATGTAGTAGCTGTGCTCGGTGTGGTCGGTGTCTTCCATACCGGCGAAGTAGGACGCGTTGTAGAGCGTCGTCGCGAACTGGCTGATGCCGCCGCCGACGGCGCGATCGGGTCGACCGTTGTCGATGATCCCCGACTCGACGAAGCCCTGCGCGGTACCTCGCGGACCGGTGTACTCGTTGAGCGAGAACGTTTCTTTCGGCTTCACGAGCGCACCGTTCACGATCTGCGCCGTCAGCCCGATATTGACGCCCGACGCGTACTCGAATCCGCCGGTGGTGTACTCGGCAATCACTTCTCGCACACCGAGATTCTGCGCGGCTTCGGTGGTGAGAGCGGGCGGGGCCGGCTCGTAGATCGCCTCGGTGGTGCGGGGTCCGTCAGCGGACAGCAGGGCAGGCAACTGCTCGAGGGTCTTGCGCCACTCGACCAGCTCGCCCATCTCTCCGGGGACGACGGTCGGTGCACCGCCGGAGAAGGTGAACGACGCGTCCCTCGGCGGTACCTCGGTGCGCACGAGTTGCGGCGCGAGAATGCCTGTGGCGACGTCGGTGTCGTAGATCGGGGTCAGTCCGCCCTGGCCGTCGGGGTCGAAGCGGAGAACCTCGCCCACCCGATCCGTCGGCAGCGTCGCGTCGACGTTCTCGCGACCGGCGACAATCACCGGTGCCTCCACCGCAGGTGCGGCGATGTTCTCCAGCGCCTGGTCGACGGCTTCCTGGGTCACCGTGACGGGAGTGGACTCGTACACCGCTTCCGTTGCGCCCGAGGCCCATTCGGTCTGCAGGTTGCGACGCGTCCCGTCGGCGTCGAGTATCCGACCGGCCAACGGCGCGACGGCAATCGGTGTGCTGCCGTCGAACACGACGTCGCCTTCGACGGGGTCGCGGTCGGTTTCGACCCGCAGGCCATCGACGGCAGCGGTGAGCGCTTGCTCGTCCGTGGTCGACACGACGCCGATCTCGCGGCTGCCGAAGAACGATGTCAGTCGAGTGATCGGGTTGATCGGTTGCGATCCGGCGCGGTCGAGCGTGGCGTTCCAGTCCACACCGAGACCGGCAGCGGCAGGCAGTACCTCGACCTGTCGGTCGCCGACGTCGACCGATACGGGCTGCTCGGCGCGCGCACCGAGCTCCGAGCGCAGGAGTTCTTCGGCGTCGGAGTGGCTCTTGCCGCCGACCTCGATCCCGGCGACGGTCACACCACGGGGTACTCGGTCGCTGGAGGTGATCCAATCCGCCGCATACAGCAGCGTGAGAACCGCAACCACCGCGCCGGTCCCGATCGCGATCTTCCGCCACGGCGGCACGAACCCGGACCCGTCGGCGGCCTGCGGCGCTCCGTCCTCCGGCGGAATCACCGGTGGCTGGACCGGCGACTCGGCCTGGGGAGAAACAACGGTCTGCGCAGGAGCAACGGTCTCAGCAGGAACATCGGCCTCTGCGGGAACAACGGGTTGCGCGATCGTCGGCGATTCGTCGGCTGCGGGCGGCGGTGGAGGGGCCGGGACCGCATCGGGCTTCGCGTCCCCAGCCTCAGCGGCGGCGGTTTCGGTGGTCTCGACATCGTCGACGGCCGGGTCTGCGACAGCGGATTCCGTGTCGTCCAACTCGGTCGCAGCGGCCTCGGATGCCTGCTCGCGCTCCGTTTCCGGGATCTGCTCGGCGTCGGATGCATGTTCGGGACCGGCCGCCTCGTCGCCGATCGCACCGAAGACCTCGGTGGGAGCGTCGTACGGCGGTACGTCGGGTTTCGGTTCGGCACCATTGGGTGCGTCACCCGACCTACTGTTGCCCTCGCTCACGTTCGACCCTTCCAGGACCACCGTTGGTTGTTCGTTCCGCCCTTCTGCACGGCGTACCCCCGGCACGAGCTTACGCAAACCGAACGGTGACGCTCACTCGGAGACCATCGGCGCAGGAACGACAAAGGCTCCGCGCTGCTGCCGGGTCGGGGGTCAGGCAGCAGCACGGAGCCAACTGGAATATATGCAGGCTGTGCCACCTCGTTACAACGACTGCGAAATTGTCTCGTCAATTCATTCGGTTGAATGATCCACGGGTCGTCGAACTGTCCCCTTGCCCGACGGCTCGGGCCCAATGTCCCGTCCTGACCAGCGCGAGGGTGAGCAAGAGCCGATCTCGCGGATCGGTCAGATCGTGCCCGGTCAACTCCTCGATCCGGTGAACCCGGTAGATCACGGTGTTTCGGTGGCAGTAGAGCGCCTTGGCGGCGTTGGTGGGCGAGCCGTCCGACGCGAGCATGTGCGCGAGGGTGTCGAGCAGCGTTCCTCGATGCGGCTCCGGGTGCGTCCACAACTTTCCGAGAGCGTGGCGAACCAGCAACTCCGACGACTGGTCGTCGGCCGCCATGATCACGCGGGGCAGTCGGTCCGTCGCCAAGGCAACGCCGCTGTCCTCGGTGATGGTCTCGGCTGTCAATGCCGCAAGGCGGTACGCCGCCGCGAACGACGACAGACCCTCCGGAGAATGCGCGACCCCCACCGGCCCGACGGCCCGAGCAGCGAGCGCGTCGACGACGGAGTTCCACGATCCGGTTCCGAGTGCGACGAGCGCGAACTGGTGGCCGTCCCTGGTGTTCCAATGCGAGACCGCACCGATCTGATCCAACGCGTCCTCGGGTGCCGGGAGCGGCGGCGACCCTTGATCGTCCAGCGGTCCGACCACACACGCAATTTGTTGCGATGCCGAAAGGCCAAGAGTGGCACGAGCTTCCATGACGAATGCCGGATCGCCACCTCGCCCCGATCGGAGGCCGTCGAGTATCACCAGAACGTTGGCGATATCCCGCTGCTGCATTCGAGCGCTTTCCTGGCGGTATGCCTCGACGAGAGTCTCGTACTGACTGTCGAGCGCACGCCACAACTGTTGACCGGCCACCAGAAGCAGATGCTCGTCGATCCTGGTTCGACGCTGCTCGCGCTCGAGCATCAACTCCTCCCACAGCGTCCGACTCCCGAGCGTGTACGCCTTGAGTACCAACTCCATCGGAATGCCCTGGCGTGCACGCTCCCTGCCGGTACGACGCCATACCTCGCGGGTGTTGTCGTTCGCGGTACGTAGCCCCGACAACGTGCGAAGGCCCTGATTGATGTGCTCACGGGTACTGCGCCTGATCTCGCCGGCGATGTCCGGAGTGGAACTGGCCAGGTAGGCGGGCTCCTGCTCGATCAGCGCCAGCGTGATGGAGTCGGCGATCGCGTCGGCCCGTGGAGTCAACGCGGCCCACGCACTCCGAATTTTCTCCTGGTCGGAGTCAGTCACCGCTCCGCGGGCAGCCGAACGCGCCGATGCGCGTCGACCATCGGGAGCACCCACCTGAACAGTTTTGCGCACTGAGCCCACATGACAGGTCGATTTGACCGTTACTGGTGCCCAGGGACCCAAACATTCTGTGCGCAGCGCCCATATCGCCCGTTGTGCGAAACGCACCATAGTGAACGCAACAGATTGTGAGGTGGATCACTTGAACTCTCTTCGAACGAAGGACCCGGTCCTCACCATGGCGGACATCGAGGTGGCCTTCGGCGGCATCGTCGCGCTGTCCGGAGTCAGTCTCGAGGTGCGACCCGGCGAAGTTCTCGGCGTCATCGGGCCCAACGGTGCGGGCAAGACGACTCTGTTCAACGTCGCGTGCGGACTCGTTCGTCCCCGATCGGGAACACTCGGACGACTCGGCGAACCGTTGACCCGGCTACGACCGCACGACCTTCCCCGGCTCGGCATGAGCCGAACTCTCCAGGGACTCGGGCTGTTCGATCGGATGACCGTGCTGGACAACGTCATGGTCGGTGCCGACCGGACAGCGCACACCGGGATCCTCGCCGGCCTCCTCGGCCTACCGTCGAGCGCCTCCGACGATGCCGCCGTCCGTTCCACCGCGATGGCCACTCTCGAACGCCTGCGCATCGACGGCTATGCGCACCGATTGCCACCGAGCCTGCCGTACGCGGTGCGCAAACGCGTTGCGCTCGCACGCGCCCTGGTGAGCGCACCGACATTGCTCCTGCTGGACGAACCCGCCTCGGGTCTGTCCAGTGACGAAATGAGCGAGCTCGGCGACGAGATCCGATCGCTCGCAACGGCACCCACCGATTCCGAACCGGAACGACCCGCAACATCGGTGATGCTCGTCGAACACCACATGGATCTCGTGATGAGTGTGTGCGACCGAATCTACGTGCTGGATTTCGGCAAGGTCATCGCACAGGGAACGCCCGATCAGATCCGCGAGGACCCTGCCGTACTGGCGGCATATCTCGGAAACGAAGTGGCACATGAAGACTGACGCGGCACACCTGAAAATCACCGATCTGACCGTTCGCTACGGCCCGGTCACCGCCCTCGACTCGGTGTCGATGACCGTCGCGGCCGGAGCTGTCACCGCCGTACTCGGCGCGAACGGAGCAGGAAAGACGACTTTGCTGCGAACCATCTCGGGATTGCTGAAACCGGTATCGGGGAGGATCGAACTCGCCGGGGCCGACATCGTCGGCGTGGCACCGGATCGCATGTCCCGCAAAGGTCTTGCGCACGTTCCCGAGGGACGTGGCGTCATAGCCGAGTTGACCGTCGACGAGAATCTTCGACTCGGTGCGATGGGACGCAACCGAAGTCACGACGCCGTCACCCTCGACCGCATCTACGAAATGTTTCCGCCCCTGACCGGCCGTCGAACGTCCTCCGCACACACCCTGTCCGGCGGAGAGCGGCAGATGCTGGTGATCGGCCGAGCACTGATGGCGACACCGTCGGTGCTTCTGCTCGACGAGCCCTCTCTCGGACTCGCACCCAAAGTCGCCGCACAGATATTCGAGACGTTGCGCGGGCTCGTCGACTCCGAGTCGATGACCGTCGTTCTCGTCGAACAGAACGCTCGCAGCGCGCTGTCGATCGCCGAACACGCCGTCGTCCTGGATCTGGGCAAGGTCGCGGTGGAAGGTCCCGCCGACACCTTGGCCGGGGACGACGCCCTCCGACACGCCTACCTCGGGTTCTAGAGCCGAAAGGACGCCTGCCACAGTGCAACAACTGCTCACCATCCTCATCAACGGCGTGACGACAGGCATGATCTACGCCGCGTTCGCGCTCGCCCTCGTCCTCATCTGGAGATCGACCCGCATCGTCAACTTCGCCCAGGCCCCGATGGCCATGATCACCACCTACGTCGCACTGGTCGTCATCGACGCCGGCTACTCCTACTGGATCGGATTCGCAGTCGCGCTGCTGTGCGGCCTGCTCCTGGGAGCCTTGACGGAGCGACTCGTCATCCGGTTCGTCGACAGCTCGTCGCACATCAACCCGGTCATTCTCACGCTCGGGTTGTTCATCATCATCCACGCCGTGGCCGCCATCATCTTCGGCAACCAATTCCGTTCCTTCCCCGCACCGTTCGGCCTCACCGGGCAGCGGATCGGCGACATGAACGTGGCGTTGACCGGCTACGACATCTTCAAGATCATCGCCGTCCTCCTGGTCCTGGGACTGCTGATCCTGCTCTTCCGGTTCACCGATCTGGGACTGAAGATGCGCGCGAGCGCCTTCGAGCAGGAGGTCGCGAAACTCCTCGGAGTCCGCGTGAGCCGAATGCTCACTCTCGGATGGGCTCTGGCCGCAGTGGTCGGTTCGCTGGCGGGGCTGCTCATTGCAGGTGGCTCGCTGGTACATCCGGGCTACATGGACTCGATCGTCGTATTCGGTTTCGTCGCAGCAGTTCTCGGCGGACTGGACAGCCCGGCAGGCGCAGTGGTCGGCGGACTTTTGATGGGCATCGGGCTCAGTTTCGTCAGCGGCTATCTCGGTCAGGATCTGGTCTCCAGCGCGGCATTGGTGATCCTGATCGTCGTGCTTCTGCTGCGACCGAGCGGGCTCTTCGCCGGCTCCGCGGCCAGGAGGGTATGACATGAACGCGACTCTCACTCGCCTCACCGCAACACCGGTTCGACGCCACTTCCTGGGCGCTGTCATCGGACTCGTCGTCATCGTGCTCGCCCTCGAATCTCTGAGCACCTTCCGTCAGAGCCAACTCACGTCCGTCGCCTACCTGGCGATCGCTGCCGGCGGACTGACGGTGCTGACCGGGTTGAGCGGCCAGCTGTCCCTGGGGCACGGCGCGTTCATGGCGGTCGGTGCGTACACCGCAGCATTGATGTTGCGCGCCAACGATTCGGGATGGTCGGTACCCCTCGTCCTGCTTGCCGCCACCGTGATCTCGGCAGTGGTGGGCATCGTGGTCGGAGTGGCCGCCGCCCGACTGCACGGGCCGTACCTGGCCGGCGCGACGCTGGCGCTCGCCGTCGCCGTACCGGGCCTGGCCCTGTACTTCTCGGACTACCTCGGCGGCGAACAAGGCCTCGTCGTCCCGGCACCGAAAGTGCCGGAGCTGATCGACGACATGATGTTCTTCGTCACCGGAAACGAGCTCAGCGGAACGAAATTCGTCGCGTACGTCAGCTGGATACTGCTCGTGCTGGTGTTCTTCCTGTTGGCCAACATCTCGTCGAGCCGCATCGGACGTCGCTGGCGGGCCGTCCGAGACGACGAGGTCGCCGCCGAGTTGTCCGGTATCGACCTGGGCCGCGCACGCATCCTCGCATTCGTGGTCAGTGCGGCCTGTGCCGGCGCGGGCGGTGCAGTGCTGGCGATGTCGGCCCGAATCGCGGCACCGAGCGGCTTCACCCTCACCCTCTCGCTGACCCTGCTCTCCGCCGTCGTCATCGGTGGACTGGGAACCCTGTCCGGCGCATTGATCGGGGCCGTTCTGCTGACCTACATCCCGCCGGTGGTGACCAACCTCGGACTCGATCTGGGGCTGAGCAGTCTGCAATCGGCCGAACTCGCACCACTGGTGACCGGAATCTTCACCGTCCTCGTCATCCTGTTCGCCCCACTGGGTTTGGTGGGCACGTATCGCAAGTTACGTACAACCAGAAAAGGAATGAAATGAAAAAGTTCGGATCGGTGGCGTTCAGAACGACCGCGCTCGTCGCCGTCGTCTCGTTGGCCGCGGCGTGCGGTGCAGGTGGCCGAGACGAGGCGACGGAGTCCTCGGAAGGATCGACGGTCGGCATCACCGACACGTCGGTCAAGATCGGTGCCCACTTCCCGTTGACCGGGGTCGCGGCTCCCGGCTACAGCGAAATCCCCACGGGCGCACAGGCTTACTTCGATTACGTCAATGCCGCGGGCGGCATCAACGGCAGGCAGATCGAGTACGTGGTTCGAGACGATTCGTACGATCCGACCACCACCACCCAGGTCGTCAACGAACTCGTCCTGCAGGACGAGGTGTTCGCCGTCGTCGGCGGACTCGGCACCGCGACCCACAGCGCTGTCATCGACTTCCTCAACGAGGAGGGTGTGCCGGACCTGTTCGTCTCCTCCGGCGCGATCATGTGGGGCAACGATCCAGAGAAGTACCCCAACACGTTCGGCTGGCAGCCCGACTACCAGGTCGAGGGCAAGATCATCGGCGACTGGGTGACCAAGAACCGGCCCGACGCCAAGGTCGGACTGTTCCTCCAGGACGACGACCTCGGCCGAGACAGTGAGGAAGCGGTTCGCCAGTATCTCGACGACCAGATCGTCGAGGTCGTGCGCTACACCTCGGGCAACACCGATGTCGCACCTCAGATCGCGGCCCTGCAAGGTGCCGGAGCCGATCTGATCCTCGGCTTCAACGTGCCCTCGTACACCGCGCTGAGCCAGCTGACCGCCATGCGGCTCAACTACGACCCCGAGTGGTTCTACAGCTCGATCGGTTCCGACGTCGACCTCGTCGGCTCACTGCTCGGCCGCTTTTCGCAGGGTGCGGTCACCGACGGCGCACAGTCGCTCGAAGGAATGATCTCGCTGGAGTACATCCCGGGCGTCGACTCTCCGGAGAACCCGTGGACCCAACTGTGGCAGAAGGTGTGGGCGGAGAACGGAACCGGTGATCCACTGACGAACTACCGGATCTACGGTCTGAGCCAGGCCTACGCCTTCGTGCAGGCACTCGAGGCGGCAGGCGAGAATCCCACCCGTGAGGGCATCGTCGCAGCCATCCAGGACGGCGGAATGGACTTCGAGGGACCGCAACTGGCTCCGTTCCGGTACTCGGAAGACAGTCACCTCGGTATCTCCGGTGCCAGTGTCTTCCAGATCCGCGGCGGAGTGCCCGAGTACCTGACTCCGGTACTGCAGACGGACATCGGCGATTCGGCTGTGGAGGAATACACCGGCGAAGAATCGACCCCGCCGGAAAGCGGCATACCCGGCTGATCACACGAGAAAGGGGCACGCGTATGCGTGCCCCTTTTTCATGTCGTGGTCGGCAGATCCGAAAACCCCTCGATTACCGGATCCGCCGACCCTGTGTCCCCCGATTCGTGAGCAGCCGAGGCTGCAGTGATCAGCGCTCGATGATCGCGGTGACGCCCTGGCCACCGGCCGCGCAGATCGAGATCAGGCCACGGCCCGAGCCCTTCTCGGCCAACATCTTCGCCAGCGAGGCCACGATGCGTCCGCCGGTCGCGGCGAACGGGTGACCCGCGGCGAGCGAGGAGCCGTTGACGTTGAGCTTGCTGCGATCGATGGAACCGAGCGCGCTGTCGAGGCCGAGCCGCTCCTTGCAGTACTCGTCGCTCTCGAAAGCCTGCAGAGTTGCGAGCACCACCGAAGCGAACGCCTCGTGGATCTCGTAGTAGTCGAAATCCTGCAGCGTCAGGCCGTTGCGCGCGAGCAGACGAGGAATCGCGTAGGTCGGAGCCATCAGCAGGCCGTCCTTGAACGATTCGTTGCCATGGACGTAATCGACTGCGGCGGTTTCGGAATCGACCAGATGCGCGAGCACCGGCAGGTTGCGCTCGGCGGCCCATTCGTCACTCGACAGCAGGGCAGCCGACGCACCGTCGGTCAGCGGCGTGGAGTTTCCGGCCGTCATGGTGGCGTCGCCCAGCTTGGTTCCGAAGACCGGCTTGAGCGTCGCGAGCTTCTCCACGGTCGATCCCGGACGCAGGTTGTCGTCTCGGGTCAGGCCGAGGAACGGCGTCACCAGATCGTCGAAGAAGCCGCGGTCGTAGGCGGCAGCCATGTTCTTGTGGCTCGCTGCGGCCAGTTCGTCCTGGTCCTCGCGGCGGACGCCGAATTCCTTGGCGGTGATGGCGGCGTGGTCACCCATCGACAGGCCGGTACGTGGCTCACCGTTGCGCGGGATCTCGATGCCGAGCATGCCGGGACGGACGTTGCCGAGAAGCTTGATGCGGTCGGTGGTGCTCTTGGCCCGGTTCAGGGAGAGCAGGAACTCGCGCAGTTCGTCGTTGACGCCGATCGGAGCGTCGGAGGTGGTGTCGACACCGCCGCCGATACCGGCATCGATGCGACCCGACGCGATGGCGTCGCCGACGGCGATGATCGACTGAAGGCCGGTGCCGCAGGCCTGCTGGATGTCGAAGGCCGGGGTGTACGGGCTCAGCGCGCTACCGAGGACGACCTCGCGAGTGAGGTTGAAATCGCGTGAATGCTTGAGCACGGCACCGGCGGCGACGAGACCGAGGCGCTCGCCCTGCAGACCGAATCGCGAGACCAGCCCGTCGATGGTCGCGGTGAGCATGTCCTGGTTGGACGCCAGCGCGTACTTCTTGTCCGAGCGCGCGAAAGGAATGCGGTTGCCACCGACGATTGCGACCGGTCGTAGCTGCTTGCTTGTCACTGACGTCTCCAAACATCGTCGAAAAAGGCCCTGGTGGAGTTTCATCTTACTGGCGAGTAAGTTGGTTGTCGACACCCGGTCGTGCGCCTCGCTCCTCGAGCGAGCAGCGCTGAATGAAAGGTACGACAGTGGCAGCCTCCAAGGGAGCCCCAGATCTCTACTCAACGTTCCTCGCGTCCGCGCCGGGAGCCTTCATCGCCAAGCAGGCAGGCCTGCCGCAGCCCGAGAAGCTGCGCCGCTACAAGGCAGGCGAGCCGCCGCTGGCCGGACCGGTCCTGATCGGTGGCAGTGGCCGCCTCGTCGAGCCGCTGCGTGAGCTGCTGTCGGACTACCCGCAGTCGCAGCCGCACGACGACAAGCACGGTGGACTGGTGTTCGACGCCACCGGAATCGGCAATGTCGCCGAGCTCGAGCAGCTCTTCAAGTTCTTCCAGCCGGTCATCCGCAACCTGGCACCGTCCGCTCGCGTCGTCGTCATCGGCACGACGCCGGAGGAGACCTCGAGCGTCGACGAGCACATCGCTCAGCGCGCCCTCGAAGGCTTCACCCGCAGCGTCGGCAAAGAGGTCAAGCGCGGTGCCACGGCGCAGCTCGTCTACATCTCCCCCAAGGCGTCGACCGGCCTGTCCGGCCTCGAATCCACCCTCCGCTTCCTGCTCTCGGCCAAGTCCGCTTTCGTCGACGGCCAGGTCATCACCGTCGGAGACGCCGACTCGCAGGCACCGGCTTCGTGGGACAAGCCGCTCGCAGGCAAGGTAGCCGTCGTCACCGGAGCGGCCCGCGGCATCGGTGCCACCATCGCCGAGGTCCTCGCCCGCGACGGAGCGACCGTCATCGCAGCCGACATTCCCGCTGCCGGAGAAGCACTGTCGCAGACGGCCAACAAGGTCGGCGGCACTTCGCTCGCACTCGACGTCACCTCCCCCGACGCCGGAGAGGTCCTCTCGAAGCACCTGCTCGAGCGCCACGGCGGAGCCGACATCATCGTGCACAACGCAGGCATCACTCGCGACAAGACCCTCGCCAACATGGACGACGCCCGCTGGAACTCGGTCATCGGCGTCAATCTTGCTGCCCCGCAGCGCATCACCGACGAGCTGGTCGCATCCGGCGCACTCAAGGAGGGCGGCCGCGTCGTCGACGTCTCCTCCATCGCAGGCATCGCAGGCAACCGCGGCCAGACCAACTACGGCACCTCCAAGGCCGGAGTCATCGGCCTGGTGCACGCGTCCGCGCCGGTGCTGGCGAAGAAGAACATCACCATCAACGCTGTCGCCCCCGGCTTCATCGAGACCGCGATGACCGCTGCGATCCCGTTCGCCACCCGTGAGGCCGGACGCCGCATGAGCTCGCTGCTGCAGGGCGGCGAGACCGTGGACGTCGCAGAATTGGTCTCGTACTTCGCTTCTCCCGCATCGAACGCCGTCACCGGCCAGGTCGTGCGCGTGTGCGGCCAGAGCCTGCTCGGCGCATGAGCACCGTCACGCTCACCGCGCAGCCGAAGACCTCCGACATCTACACCTCGGCTGCGCTCGGCGCGCTGCCGTTCCTCGGATCCCGGTCGTCGTCGGTGCCGAACACGGTGTACGAACTCAAGGGCCTGCGGGTGGACCCCGACAACCTCGCCGGGTACTGCCGGGCGACGGGGCTGCGATTCGGCGATCAGCTCCCGGTGACCTACCCCTTCACCCTCGTCTTCCCGACGGTGATGAAACTGATGGTGTCCAAGGGCTTTCCGTTCGCGGCCATCGGTTCGGTACACGCCGAGAACGTCATCGAGCAGTTCCGTGGCATCTCCGCGTCCGAACCGCTGGACATCCGAGTGCACGCGGAGAATCTGCGCGAGCATCGCAAGGGTTTGTTGGTGGACCTGATCAGCGAGGTCAAAGTGGGACGGGAACTGGTCTGGAAGCAGACCTCGAGCTTCCTGAGCCTGCAGAAGACGTCGCTGTCCGGTGGACCCCGTGAGGCACCGCCCGCCGACGAGGTCCCGCCGCCCCCGACCCGCACCCTGCGCGTCGATCAGCGGATCATCAGCCGGTACGCGGCCATCTCCGGAGACCGCAACCCGATTCACGTATCCTCGCTCGGCGCAAAGGCATTCGGGTTCCCGAAGACCATCGCGCACGGAATGTGGAGCGCGGCAGCCGTCCTGCAGACCGTCGAGGGTCGAATTCCGGAGGCCGTGAACTACAGCATCCGCTTCGGCAAGCCGATCGTCCTGCCCGCGACGGTCAACGCCTACGCCGATGCCGTCGGCACCGGCTGGGACCTGTCGCTGAAGAACCCGAAGAAGGGCTACCCGCATCTGACGGGCACCCTGCGCTGAGTTAGCTCGAACTCGAAGTTATGGACGGATTTCCTAGGATTTTCGTCCATAACTTCGAGTTCGGCAGGAGCCTAGGTCGTGGCGGTCTTCTTTCCCGCCAGGCCGCGCCAGGCCAGGTTCTCCAACAGGTCCGCTGCGGCGTCGACCTCGATTTCGCCGCCCGCCACGCGGTCGGCCACGGCCTCGCCTGCCCCGACCAACGCGACGGCCATCAGCCCGAAATTCTGCGACTGCTCCGGATCCCTCGTGCTCATGGCGAGCAAACCGGCCGTCAGCTCGATCAGCCGATCCCGGCTGCTCTGCACCTGCGAGGCGAACGCCTGCTGGCCGATCGCCTGACGGTAGAGCACCATCCACGATTTCCGGTTCTCGCCGACGAATCCCAGGAAGCCGATCAGCGCTTTGCGCAGCTGCTCGCGCGGCGTCAGCGTCGGGTCTGCAGCAGGAGTCAGGGCCTCGACGAATTTGACGCCCTCGCGATGAATACACGCCGCGAACAACTCGTCCTTCGACCCGTAGTACAGATAGAGCATCGGCTTGGAGATGGCCGCCTTCTTGGCGATCGAATCCATCGACGTCTCGTGAAAACCGTTGTCGGAGAACACATCCACCGCCGCGTCGAGCATCTGCTGCTCGCGGACGGCGCGGGGCAATCTCTTGGTGCCGCCAGCCATGGACCCTCCAATACGTACGAAGTACTAGACGTTACTCCACAGTAAGGTCCAGTACCGCACAATCAGGCCCCGCACGCCCCCTTGAACCGGGCAACCGTCGCCGCAGCCTCGTCCACCTGCGCCGCGTCGAGGCGTCCCGTCGCCACCGCGTCTTCGAGATTGTCCAACACCGCGGGCACCTGATCGGTGGTGAGCCAGAGCGCCACATCTGCTCCCGCAACCAACGCCGCCTCGACCGCGTCGACGATCCCGAGCCTCGCCGTGATCGCCGCCATGCCGCTGAGGTCGTCGGTGAAGATCGGGCCGTCGAACGGTGCGGCACCGTATCCGACGCCATCGCGCAACAACGCCATCGCGGCCGGGCTGATACTCGCCGGCACACCCGGCTCGGTCAGTCCCGGCACATCGAGGTGCCCGACCATGACGCCGACGCCGGTGTTGTTCAACGCCGCGAACGGCAACAGATCCTTGGCCTTCAACTCGTCGAGCGACGGCGTCGTGACCGCGCCGGTGTGCGAGTCGCCCGATCCCGAACCGTGCCCGGGGAAATGCTTGATGACCGGCTTGACGCCCGAGTCTTCCAGACCTCGCGCGTACGCACCCGCGTACTCGATGACGACCTGCGGATCGTCGGAGAACGACCGATCGCCGATGACCGAATCATCGGGCTGAGCGCTCACGTCGACCACCGGAGCGAAGTCGACGGTGACACCGAGATCCTTCAACCCCTGGCCGCGCGTCAACGCCGCCTGATAGGCCTCGTCCACCGACATCGTCTGAGCCAACACTCGCGCCGACGGTGCCTCTCCCAACAGATCCGCGACTCGCGAGACCCGTCCACCCTCCTCGTCGATGGTGATCATCGGAGCCACCGCGGAGGCGTCGAGCACCTGCGGTACTTCCCGATTTCCGAGCATCGACTCGTCGGTCCAACTCCCGACGAACAGGCCACCGACCTGCTCGGTCGACATGATCTGCACCGCGTCCGCAGTTCCGGTGACTCCGACGGTGAGCAACTGCGCCAGTCGCTGACGCTCGGTGAGGCCGTCGACGAACGTGACGCACTCGTCGACGGGTGGGAGCGGTTGCGGGACCGTCGTCTCGGCCGCGGTCGTCGTCGAGGCAGGTGGTGCCGTCTGCGTCGACGCGACCTGCGTGGACTCACTCGAGCACGAGACCAACAAGCCGACACCGACCGTCATCACCGCAGCGGACCGAACCGAAAACCGAAGTCGCATGGAATACGACGGTAGCCGAGAGGAGGGGTGTTCCTTGCGCGCCCCGGGTCCGGATCAATGTGGCTTTGTTGCACTCCGACCGACTGAAACCCACATTGATCCCGAAGGGGATGGGGGTAATCTGGACGAACGCGACATGAGGAGGACCTCGAACCATGCCCGCAGACCTCATACTCATTGCCTACGACGGCTCCGACAATGCCAAACGCGCCATCGACTATGCCGGACGCTTTCTCACCACATCACGTGCGATCGTCGTCACCGCGTGGGAGCCGATGGTGCGTCAGGCCGCGCGAATGTCCGGCCTCTCCGGCGTCATGCAGCCCGAATGGGTGCCCGACGACGAGGCCGAGGACGTTGCGCTCACCGACGCGAAGGTGACCAACAGCGAAGGCGTCGCGCTGGCCGAGGCCGCGGGCCTGAAGGTGGAGGGCCAGTGCACCGAATGCACCACCGCCATCTGGAGCGCGATCGTGGAGAAGGCCGACGAGATGAACGTCGACATCATCGTCACCGGCACGAGAGGCACCACCGGTCTTCGTGCGCTGCTCCAGAGTTCGGTGGCCGAGCACGTTCTGCGACACAGCCATCGACCCGTCCTGATCGTTCCCCCCGGCAAGTAACGCGTCCACCGGCCTGTTCTGCAGGTACGGGTGATACCGTGATGCCCGCGCGAGGGTCCACCTTGCCCGCTTCCTTCCTGAGCCGACTGACTGGAGAACCGAGATGAAGTTTGCTGTCCCGGGTGTCATTGCCGCCGTCGTCGGAGCCGTACTGGGTGCGGGCGTCGTCTTCGGAGTCACCGCAGCCGCAGCCGACAACTCTCGTCCGGATATCGATCGCTCCGGAAACGCCGACTCGTCCTTGCTGAACCAGGTTGAGTACGGCAGCCGCTGACGCTGGTCGCTCTCGTGAATCGATGATCTCGGCCGAGCCGCTCGGCCGTACATGGCTTTTCGGCGTCTCGATTCTGGCGTTCCTCCTCACTTTTCTTCAGGTCCCCGGCTTCACCGTCGCCGACACCAAGTTCGACCTGGCTCAGAACCCTCTCGGATTTCTCGAACGCGCCTCCCATCAGTGGAACAGCGCAGCCCCACTCGGCCAGGTGCAGAACCAGGCCTACGGCTACTTCTTTCCGCACGGTGCGTTCTTCGCCGGCGGCGACCTGCTGTCGATCCCGCCCTGGATCACTCAGCGCATCTGGTGGGCGCTGCTGCTCATCGCCGGCTTCTGGGGAATCGTCCGGCTCGCCGAAGCCCTCGGTATCGGCAGCCGCAGTTCCCGTCTGATCGCGGCGACGGCCTTCGTTCTCTCTCCGCGAGTGATCACCACCCTCGCGTCGATCTCCTCGGAGACGATGCCGATGATGCTGGCACCGTGGGTGCTGATTCCGATGGTGCGGTATCTCGCTTCCGACTCCGGGAACTACACGGTGAGACGAGCGGCCGCGCAGTCGGCGGTTGCGGTCGCGCTGATGGGCGCAGTCAATGCCGTCGCCACCGCCGCCGCCGTTCTGGTGGCCGTCATCTGGTTGTTGTCGCATCGGCCGAACAAGCGTTGGGTCGTCTTCGGTGCGTGGTGGTCGGGCTTTCTCGTACTCGCGACGCTGTGGTGGATCGTTCCACTGCTGTTGCTGGGCAAGGTCTCTCCACCGTTTCTCGACTACATCGAATCGTCCGGCACCACCACGCAGTGGACGTCACTGACGGAGGTACTGCGCGGCACCGGCAGTTGGACGCCGTTCGTCTCTCCCGAGCGAGTGGCCGGTGCGGTTCTGGTGACTCAGCCGGCGGCCGTCATCGCGACGGGTCTGATCGCGGCTGCTGGAATCGCGGGCCTGGCGATGCGCTCGATGCCCGCGCGCGGGCGATTGACGATCATGTTGTTCGTCGGTCTGGTCGGCCTCGGTGCCGGGTTCGTCGGCGAGCTGGACGGTCCATTCGCGGGTGCCGTCCGGGTGTTCCTCGATTCGGCAGGCGCACCGCTACGCAACATCCACAAACTCGAGCCGGTCATTCGAATACCGTTGGTGCTGGGCCTGGCTCACCTGTTGGCCCGAGTTCCGCTGCCGGGTTCCGCGCCGCGGACGCAGTGGCGATCGGCCGTCGCGCATCCCGAGAAGCATCCGATGATGGCAGTAACCGCGCTGATCCTCGTGGCCTTGACGCTGTCCACCTCGTTGGCATGGACGGGCAAGCTCGCGCCCCGAGGAGCGTACGAGGCCGTTCCGCAGTACTGGCACGACGCCGCGGACTGGCTCACCGAGAATGCCTCGGGATCGAGCCCGGACGGTTCCGACGCGCAGCGAGCCTTGATTGTGCCCGGCGCACCGTTCGCCTTGCAGACCTGGGGATTGACCCGAGACGAACCACTGCAGGCGTTGGCCACCACGCCCTGGGCCGTCCGCGACGCGGTACCGCTCACCCCGCCCGGTGCCATCCGCGCGCTGGACTCCGTGCAACGACTGTTCGCCGACGGTCGGCCGTCGGCCGGGTTGGCCGATACCCTTCTGGGCCAGGGCATCAGCTACGTCGTCGTGCGCAACGACCTCGATCCCGAGGACTCCCGATCCACCCGTCCCGCGTCGGTGCACCAGGTGCTCGACGGTTCGCCGGGCCTCGAGAAGGTCGCCGAATTCGGTGAGGACGTGGCTCCGGGTCAGGTCGACGGCGTCGTACTCGACGGTGATCTTCGACCGCCGTATCCGGCTGTGGAGATCTACGCGGTAGGTGATTCGGCAGGCATTCCCGCGTCCGGTCCCTACACCGTCGATCTCGATCGTGTCCCGGTGGTCCAGGGTGGTCCGGAGTCCATCCTGCGCTCGAACGAACTGCGGAACAACGGGATTCGCAATCCTGTGCCGTCGGGCCCCACTCTGCTGGCCTCGGATGCAGCGGCGGCGGGGATCGCCGTGAACTCGGTGACGGTGACCGACACCCCGATGAATCGCGAGACGGACTTCGGTCAGGTCGACAATCACAGTTCTGCACTGCGGGCCGCCGACGAGCCGCGCCGTTCGCTCAACGAGGTCTCCGATTACCCGGTGTACGGGGCCGAGACCGTGGACGCCGAGTGGGAGGGCGCGACCCTGACGGCGTCGAGCTCGGCGTCGGACGCAACGCAGATCGGCGGCAGCGCCCCGGGTAGCGGTGTCGCCGCCGCGGTGGACGGAGATCTGGCTACCAGCTGGATCAGCAACGGTATCGAACGCGCTGTGGGGCAATGGCTTCAACTGGACTTCGATACTCCGGTGCGCGGCGGGCTGCTGCGCATGCGTACCAGCCCTGGGACGATCGGCGACCCGGTGAAGTGGGTGGAGATCACCACCCCGAACGGCTCGACCGCGGCGCGCGTCGACGAGCCGGGTGAGCCGATGACGGTGTCACTGCCGGGCGGAGAAACCCCGTGGCTGCGCATCACCGCGAAGTCGACGGTCGACGGAACCCGGGGCAGCCAGTTCGGCATCAGCGAGGTGTCGGTGGACGACTATACCGACCGGGACAACCCGACGCAGGTACCGATCGTGCACCGCGCGGTGCTGCCCGCGACTCCCGACGGGGCGAGCGTCGACGCCTGGGAACTGGGCCAGGAATTCCCCGGCCGTTCCGGGTGCCTCGACACCGAGGATCGAATCCGTTGCAGCAGTGGGCTGTCCAAGTCACCCGAGGAACTGGGCCGCTTCTCGCGCACGATCGACGTACCGATGGGCACCGCGGTCATTCCGGACCTGACGGTGCGCACGCGTCAGTCCCCCGAACTCGAAGCGCTGCTGGCGCAGCCCGGGCGGCCGTTGGCCAGCGGGGCGTCGGACGTCGCCGATCTGCACGGTTCGGCATTCGCCGCGACCGACGGTGATCCGCGCACGTCCTGGACCGCGCCGGAGAAGTCGATCACCGATCGAGCCGGCACCAACCCCACCTTGACCATCGAATTGCCTACTCCCACACTGGTGGACGGGCTCGAACTCACCCCCAGCCTCGGCGAACTTCCGGCACACCCCACCCGGGTCGCCGTCAACCTCGGCAACGGCCCGATGGTGCGCGACGTCGACACCGACGGCTCGACGACTCTCGAACTGGCACCGTTCGTGACCGACAGGATCGTGTTGTCGATCGTGGACTGGGACGGCGTCCTGGACCGAAACTCGTTGGGCTTCATCCAGTCTCAACCACCGGGTTTTGCCGAAGTGACACCACTGTCCGGTGGTGAACCGATCGGCGCACCGTACGACGGCGATCGCCGGATCACCGTCGACTGCTTCGACGGCCCCATCGTCTCCATCGCCGGGCAAACGGTGCGCACGTCGGTGACGGCCACCGCGGACCAGTTCCGTTCGGGCGAGCCGCTGAAGGCGTCGGTGTGCGACGCCGACACCCCGCTGAACGAGAATTTCGTCAACCCGGTATCACTGCCCGAGGGACGCCAGGACGTGGTGGTGCAGCCGGGAGCATCGTTCTTCGTCGACGGTATTCGGTTGCGCACCATGCCCATCCCAGCCGATTGGCCGACGAGTTCGGCACCGCAGGCCGCCCGGACCACCGCCTGGAGCGCCGATCACCGCGAGATGACGCTCACCTCCGCGACGGAGGACCGCTTGCTGGTCATCCCGGAGAGCAACAACAGTGGTTGGCGCGCAACAGCTCCCGGGGGCCTCAAGCTGTCCCCGGTAGTGGTCGACGGGTGGCAGCAGGCCTGGATCGTTCCGGCGGGGGCATCGGGCACGATCTCGTTGGATTTCACCACCGACCGCTGGTACCGGCTCGGCATCTTCGGTGGGCTTCTCCTGCTGATCCCGTTGCTGTTCGCAGCGCTGCGTCGGCCGAGAGGTGCGCCTGATGTCGGTCCGTCGCCGCGGCCGTGGCAGAGCGTTCCGGTCGCAGTCGTGGCGCTGCTGGGAGCAACGATCGTGTTGGCCGGCATCGCCGGTGTGGTCACCGTGGCCGTGATCGGCATCGGCGCGGTGTTCCTGGACCGCCGTTACGGTCGCACGGCGTCCTCACGTGTATTGGCCTGCACTGCAGGCGGACTCACGCTGCTGGCACCAGCGCTGCTCTCGCTCGGACCATGGCGATCTCCCGACGGCTACGTCGGCGGTTCCTACTGGGTGCAGCTGGCGTCCCTCATCGGAATCGTCGCGTTGGCGATCACGGCGATACGGAAGCCCTGACCGCCTTCTTGCGGGGGCCGAAGCGTCGTCGAGCAGGATCTTCCACCAGCGCGTAGCTCGCCGCTGCCACCGGAATGGACAGTGCGAGAGTCACCGGCAACACGAACCACATCCCGCCCGAGAACGGGATGATGCCGAACACCGGGAACACAACGGCAAGCACAGCCAGATGCCAGATGAACAGCCCGTACGACCAGCGGCCCAGCGTCAGCATCACCGGATGCTCGAGGAAGCGATGCCGGCTCCCGTCCTCGGCGAGAATCAGCGGGGCGAGCATCGCGAAGGCCAGTATCGCGCCGAGCAGGATCTTGATCTCGAACTGCCAGGCCGCCGGACGCACCAAGCCCTGCGGACCCGCCAGAGGAGTTGCCGATAGAGCGAACGCGGCAACCGCGATGGACGCCATGACACGTCGGCGACGAGCCAACCGATGCACCCAGGTCGTCGGCCCCACCGAGATCTCGGCGAGCAGCATCCCCGCCGCGAACCACGGGAAGTAGCCGGGGAGCCAGTTGTCATGGTGAATACCGTCGGGAGTCGACACCGGGACGAACGCCCACGACAGTGTCAGCACTGCAGCACCCAGAATGACCGGGACACGGCGGGCGGCGGCCGCACCACGCAGGCGCACCATCAGCCACGCGAACACCGGCAGCAGGACATAGAAGGCGATCTCGACCGACAGCGACCACATCTGCGTCAAACCCTGGGTCAGGGTCAGCGGCACGAACACCTGAGTGAACGACAGGTTCGCCAGCCACACGCGGTAGTCACCGCCTGCATCGGGAAGAAACAGCAGGATCAGCACCACGCCGACCCAGTAACCGGGCAGAATCCTCGCGAACCGCGAACGGAAATAGCGGCCGAGCGGCTGGGCACTCCGATGACCGCGGGCTGCCGCCGCGTGCGGGCGCCACAGCAGGAATCCCGACAGCGAGAAGAAGATCGCCACAGTCAGGTCGAATCTGCCCCACACATGACCCAAGATCGGCGAGGTCGCGCCACCGGTCTGAAAGGCCACGTGGGTGACAACGATGCCGATACACGCGACGGCACGCATTCCCTCGAGTGACGGTACGAACCCACGAAGCGGGACAACGCTTGCCGAACGGGTCTGTGTGCTCATGGTGGTCTCAAGTGTGCCGTGTCGAACCGGCGCAGACGAGACCGGTGCCACTGTCGACTGTTACTGTCACCTGCGACGTGTCGTAATAAATCGGGCATCGGGTCGGGGTGAACGTCTTTCCCGCCCGCGGTGTCTTCCATGAAGCGGTCAACTAAGGAGATTCAGCATGGCGGAGCGCTCAGGGCCGAGCCGGATACTTGCCCTCGTACTCATCGGCTTGGGCGCGTTTCTGGTGGTCGCCGCCATTCTCATTCCCACGTACACCATTTCGGCACTCGAGAAGACGCCGCTGGATCTCGAGGTCACCACCGTCTCCACCGGTGAGGGCAGCGTGCTCGATGCGACTTCCCTCGCCGCCGGCCGCGCAGTCGTCGACCAGAACGTTCCCCTCGTCTCGCAGCGATTCGTCACCGTCGAGGATCCCGCCGACGCCGACATCATGACGCTGCAAGCGGGCCAGACTCTGCGTCGCAGCGACAAGCAGGCCGACACCGGACTGCTGACCGCAAGCGTCGACCGCGTCACCATCGACCGCAAGACGTCCATGCCCGTGGAGAACCCGATCGGCACCATCCAGGTGGCCGGCAACGCGCCCGCCGAAGAGGTGGCCCACACCGGTCTGCAGTACAAGTTCCCGTTCAACTCGGAGCAGAAGAGCTACCCGTACTTCGACGTCAACGCGCGTGCGACCAAGGACATCGATTTCGTCGAGGCAACCGAGATCAACGGCACGCCGGTGTACCAGTACCAGCAGACCGTCGGCCCGGTCGACCTGTCGACCGTGGTGAACCTGCCGACCAACAAGGTCACCCTGCCCGCCGACACCTGGGGTGTCGAGGGTGGAGCCGCGCCGGTGACGATGACCCGCTGGTACGAGAACACCCGCACCCTGTGGGTCGAGCCCGAGACCGGCGTCGTCGTCAAGGGCGAAGAGCAGATTCACCAGTACTACGGACGTGAAGCGGGCAACGCCGAGGTCGACGTCCTCAACGCACCGATCACGTTCGACGAGAACACCGTCGAATACCAGATCCAGCAGGCCAAGGACGGCCAGGATCAACTCTCGCTCTTCGGCCGCACCGTCCCGATCATCGCCGGAATTCTCGGTGTCATCTCGCTGATCGCCGGAGTGGTCCTGCTCCTGCGCGGCGGCGGAAACGGCGGACATCGTCAGCCGGCCCGGGCCGACAACGCGCCGCGACCGAACCCCGCAGGCGGAGCAGCACCCGCACCCGCGAGCAACCGCGACTGGACGACGGATCGCACGGAAGAGATTCCGAGGACGAACCTCAACAAGGAGTAGGTGCGCTACGCAGGAGTGGAGCCTGCGGAACGACCCGGTTGGTCAGTGGCGTGGTTAGGTGCCCGTGGGGGCACCTAACCACGCCACTGGTGTTTTCTCAGGCGGTCGAGAGAATCCCGTAGTGGTGGGGTTGCCGCATCAGGACGAGGTCTTTGCGTCGTACGACGTTGGTCGGGTACGGCCCGTCGAGGTTGGTGGTGTCGATTACGCTCGTCGCGTGGCCGGGTTCGGATGCATCGACGATGGCTTCCGTTCGAGGAAATGCGAATGTGTCCGGCCCGAACACTCCGCTGTGTCCGGTGATTCCGCGGTCGAGGTCGACGGCATTCGCGAAGGCGAAGTAGACGTTGTTCTCGCCGGCGCGCACGCGCATATGGTGCCAGTGGGTGGCGTCGGGCCCGGTGAGAACCTCGGCGGCGAGCGGAATCTCGGTTCCGGGGTGCGATCCGACGAAGGTACCCGCCAGTGCGGATGGGCAGACGATCAGATCGCACCCGCGCAGCGCGAGCACTCGGCCCGATTCCGGTAGCAGCGCATCGTTGCCGACGAGGAGACCGACTCGTCCCAGCGGCAGATCGACGACCGCCCAGGTGTCGCCGGCGTCGAACAGCGGCGCATGCTCGGCGGACAGGTGGATCTGTCTGTAGGTTGTGCGGGCTCCGTCGGTTCCGAGCAGGACGGCCGAGTTGTACACCCGTTCGGTATCGGTGTCGCGCTCGGCGATGCCGACGACGATCGACATGCCGTGCCGAACCGCGAGGTCCGCGATCCGTGCGAGCGAGGGCCCGTCGGCGGTCTCGGCGACGTTGCGAGGCGGTCGAGCTGCCGAGACCGGTCCGGTGATCGACAGCTCGGGAAAGACGACGAGATCCGTTGTACCGGAGACCTGTTGGATCCAGGCCTCGATGTCCGCGAGGTTGCTCTGGACCGATGTACCCGGAGTGCTTTGCACCACGGTCACCGCAGACGTCTTGCCTGCGGGCAGCGGCGAGTGGCCGTACAGGGTGAAGAAGTCCAGAGGGTTCCAGGTGTACGTGTTCGTCTGGAGTTCCCGATACAGCTCAGGTCGACGCGCGGGCCCGCACTCGCGGGTACGCCGAATGTCGATCTCGGCGGCGACGATGCCGTTGCCGACGTCGATCCGGCCGGTGACGGTTCCGTCGGGCTCGATGATGCATGTGCCGCCACTGAATTGGACCGTCCGTTCGAGTCCCCATCGATTGCTCTCGATGACGTAGCAGTTGTTCTCGAAGGCTCGACTGATCCAGTAGGGTGCCGGAGTTCGCTCGGCCAGCCAGTTGCTGATGTGGCAGATCACGTCGGCGCCCTGCAGTGCGACCACCCGAGCGGTCTCCACGAAGTGCAGATCCATGCAGATCAGCAGCGCGATTCGGCCGAGCCTGGTCTCGAACACCTGATGGCCCAGGTTCCCCGGAGCTGCCCATTTGGGCTCGGCGATGTACGGGTGTGTCTTGCGATGGGTACCGATGATTCCCTGGGGTCCGATGAGAACTGCGCTGTTGTAGAACAACCCGCTTGTCGGATCGACTTCCGGCATCCCCAGCACGATGTAGCAATCGCGACGGGCCGCGATCTCGACGAACGTATCGGTGGTGGGTCCGGGGACCTGCTCGACGACGGGCGATGCCTCCTCGGGATCATGGAAACAGTAACCGGTGGTGGCCATCTCGGGCGTGGTGATCAATTCGGCCCCGTCGGAAGCGGCCTTGTCGACCAGCTCTGCCAGCGTGGCGACATTCGCGTCCTTGGCGAACAGTGTGGGTTCGAACTGGATGGCCGCTGCGGTGAATGTCATGACGTCACAGTCCTTTCGATTGTCGGAGCTTCGGTGGAGACAGGTGGTTCGTAGTACTTCCCCCGCGTTGCCATCGTCAGTGGGATGTAGATGATGGGCCCGAGGAGCATCGCGATGAACGAGGCGTAGTACGACGGGTAGAGACCGAACACGCCGAGTCCGCCCACGGCCACGCCTGCCGCCATGGCGAAAATGCCACAGGGGTTCCAATTACGCACTCGCCCTTCGCGAAACTCGATGTTGTTCCGCGGTGCGAGGCCGAGCATTCGTCGGCAGACGAAGTAATCGGCGAGCAGAATGAAGATCCAGGTGTTGGTCATGATCCCGGTGACGGCCAGGAACTTGTCGGTGTACTGCAGGATGTTGACCGGGTAGCAGAGCACGCCGACGACGAGTAGCGCGACCATCCACCACTGGCGTCCGACCTTGCGGGGCGAGAGCACGTCCCAGGCGTTGGACAGTGCCAGCGACCCGGAGTACAGGTTCATCACGTTGATGCGCACCTGGGTGACAACGGCGAAGATCACGCCGAGCAGTCCCATCACGACGGCAAAATACAGCCCAGGATCGGTAGCCGAAAGTTCTGGTGCGGCAGTGCTTCCGGTGAAGTGGCGCAACATGGTGAAGCCGAGGAAGACACCGAGGATCATCACCACGACGATCATGAGCAGCTCCGCGAGCATCAGCCCCGCGGTGCCCACGTATCCGACGCTCTTCTTGACGAAACGTCCGTAGTCGGTGGCGATGAGAGCCTGGAACACCACCTGTCCGTTCGCAAGACTGAACGCCTGCCACATCGCGGTTGCGGTGAACCCGCCGGTGGCTTCCCATTGGCCCGGCCCCACCAGGACGTATCCACTGGCCAGCATGTACATGCCGATGGCGAACAGAATCAGGAAGATCGGCATACCGAACCGCTGCAGAATGTTCATCGAGTGCATTCCACGCCAGGAGAAGAACAGCGCAACGAGGGCGACCAGTGCGAACACCACTGTCGCCCAGGCAGAGTTGATGTCGATGCCGGCGAGTTCGCTGAGGCCGTGCGAGACGATGCTGCCCTCGAAGATGAAGTAGAAGACGTAGTTCACGGCGTAGACGAGCGAGGCCACGGCCGATCCTTTGGTGCCGAAGCCGAGTCCGCGGGTGAGCAGTGGCAGCGACAGGCCTTCCTGGCTCGCAATACGCATGATCAGGCTGCCGACCAGCGTTGCGCCGATCACCATGTAGGCGACGGGGATCAGGGACATCGGCCACCCCACCAGGAAGCCGATCTGGCCGCCGAGCGCGAACCAGAACATCGCGGTGACGTTGCCGGTGAGCACCAGCAGGATCGCCGGCCGTCGCCATCGTTGATCGTCGGGCACGCGAGAGGTTGCGTAACTTTCGATCTGGTCGTCGAGGCTGGTCGCTGGCCCCTCGAAGTACTTCTTCATGTTCATGAACTGGTGTCCACTTCGGTTCTCGGTGAGAGCGCTGGCTGCGCTGCATCCGAACAATACTTTCCGTGGACACTATTGCAACGTGAAACATGTTAAAAGGAGATCACGAAAGTTCACGACCAGGCGAGGGACTGCCGAAGTCGAGCCGATGCCGGAACCCGGCAACGATTCACAGGGTGACCGAGGACGCCTTCGCGTTGGTCTCGAGAGAGCGCAGCAAGGATTGCAACTGCTCACGTTCGGATTCGGACGGAAACACCGTGGCCGCGACTGCTTCCATGACCGGAGCCGCCTCGTCGTACTTGGCGCGCCCACGCGCGGTCAGGCGAATGAGCACCTGACGACGATCCACGGTGCCGGTACGACGGTGCACGAGATTGTTGGAGACCAGCCGGTTGACGGCCTTGGTCAGCGTCGGCGGCGCGAGCAGCGCGAACTCCGCGGTTTCGGCCATCGTGTGGCCTTCGCCGTCCGACAGCAACGACAGCACCCGCCACTCCTCGAGATCGAGCTCCCACGGGACGAGTGCACCGCGCAACCGATCCGAGACCGCGCGCTCGACGACGGTGAGCAAACGAGCGGCCGAACCAGCCTCGTCGTGATTCACGCGATCATGCCCCTCTGCTCTTACCTCGCCTGCGGCGCTACAGTCTCCCTCAGCGATTCTAGGGCGAAGCGAGCAGCGAATCGACACGGATCGGACGGACAACACGATGAACAGCGATCGGTTCGACACGTTTCGCGTCGGTCTGATCTTTCCGATGTCCGGACCGTTCGGCCTGGTCGGCCCGTCGAGTGAACTGTCGGCCCAGCTGGCACGGGACGAACTCAATGCCGCCGCCGGTGTACTCGGCCGGCGCGTCGAGCTGATCTCGATCGACGGTGGTCGCGACCCGGCAGCCGTCGCCCACGAGGTCTCGACCCTGCTCGACGCAGGCACCCTCGACGCAGTCGCGGGGATGCACACCTCGGCAGTCCGTCGGGCCGTGATTCCGGTGGCCACGAACCGAATCCCCTACGTCTACACGTCCCTGTACGAGGGCGGTGACCGCTATCCGGGCCTGTTCATCACCGGCGAGACACCCACCAACCAACTCGTCCCGGCACTGGACTTCCTGGTCCGCGAGTTCGGACGCAGACGGTGGGCAATCGTCGGAAACGACTACGTCTGGCCGCGCAAGAGCGCCACCATCGCGGCCGCCCGGCTCCGGGAACTCGGGGCCAGCGTGGTGCACGCCGAGTTCAGGCCGGTCGGCAGCACCGACTTCGCCACCTCCGTCGGCGCGCTCGAACGATCAGGGGCCGACGGTGCCGTCGTTCTGCTCCTCGGCGACGACGCGGTGTACTTCCATCAGCAATTCGCTGCAGCGGGACTCGACGTCCGATGCGTTCGGCTCAGTCCGCTGATGGACGAGAACATGTTGATCGCGGCAGGCGGAGAGAACACACACGGGCTCTATGTCGCCTCGGGATACTTCGAAACACTGGCCACCGAAGACAGTTTGGGATTCTCCGGCCGATTCGCCCGTGCGTTCGGCGTCGACGCGCCGATCGTCGGCGCTCTGGGGCAATCGTGTTACGAGGGCATCAAGCTGCTGGGTGCACTGGTGAACAGGGCCGGCACCACCGATGTGGGCGTCATCGAATCCATCTCCGATTCGGTGTCGTTCACCGGTGCCCGCGGTCGACTGTCCCTGTCCAACGGCCATGTCTCGCAGCCGATCTACTTGGCGCTGGCCGGCGAGGTCGACTTCGAGATCCTGAGTGAGATCAGACCCGCGAAGGACTGACGCGGTTCCCCCACAACACCAACCCACACACCACCACCATTGTCACCGCGGCGGTGACGGCCGCGACGACGACGAACTGCGCGAGTGTCGACGCCACGAACAGCAACAGCAACACCTCGACGGCGAGGGCGAACCAGGCGACGAGAGCGAGGTGGGTGCGTTCGCCCGCGATGGCCCACAGCAGTGCGCTCTGCAGCACGGCCAGGCACGCACCCTGCAGCACGAACAGCCAGACATATTCCTGCACACCGGAATACGTATCGCCCACCACCAACGGCAACAGCGGAGACGCCAGCGCACCGCCGATCACCAGAACGGTACCGAGCCCCGCGACGACGGCCAGCGCCGATCGCACCGCGGACGCAGAATGCAGCGGGTTCGCCATCCGCGGATACAGCACCACGCCGACGGCCTGCGGTAACCAGAACGCCGCCTTCGACGCAACGGCCCCGACGGCGTACAGCCCGGCTTCGTTGGAGCTGAGCAGCGTGCGCGCCAGCACCAGATCCAACGCGGACATCGCGATCAACACCAACTGCACCTGTGACGCCTGCAGCACGGCCAGAACGGTGACCTTGGTTTCCGACACCGAGTTCACCGGTACCCCGGCCGTCCATCGCGCACCGAGTGCCACCACGCCGATACCCGCGGCCGTGGCCAACAGAACCGAACCGGGACCACCGCCGAGCAACAACACCAGCACCGCCGGTGCCACCTTGCCGAATCCTGCTGCGGCAAGCACGACACTGAGGGCTCCGAATCGCCCACGCCCCTGTAGCAACCCCTGCTCGGCAGCCAGCAGCACCAACACCGGCGCAGCGATGACCGCCGACACGGTCGCCGTCATCGAGACGTCCATGGCCGCGGACAGTGCGGGTGCCAGTGCCAGAGCGAGCACCCCCACCACCGCCGCACACCGATATCCCACTGTTCGCAATTCGCGAGAACTGCGCCCGCGCACCACTTCACGCGCAACGACGGACTGCAACGCCAACGCCGGAACCGCGAGAACCAATTGCGCAGCAAGCAGACTCGCGAATTCTCCGTAGCCCTCGACGCCGAGCATCCGGCTCGCAAGTACCTGCAGAAGGTAGGCCGCGACGTTCGCGAACATCGAACCGGCCGTCACCATCCCCATCCCGGCGACCGACGCACCCGCCGTGTGGTCTGCCTCGGACGAGGCGCGGAAAGACATGAGCCCACGGTATAGGGTGCCGATCATGGCGTGGTCGAGGTCGAAGTGGACACCGCCGCTCTACAGCCTGCTGCTCGCCGTGGTGATTGTCGGCCCGCTGCTCGGCCCCGGCTATCTCCTGCTGCGCGACGCCGTCAGCACTCCCCGTTCCTACTTCACCGACTCCGCCTGGGGAATCGCCGACACGGCTGCGCGGGCCGTCCCGCAGGACGCCGCGATCGCCGCGCTGTCGACGGTGTTCGACGGCGGACTCGTGGTCAAGACCATTCTGCTGCTCGCCCTGTGGCTGACCGGGTGGGGTGCGGCGGTCATGACACGAACGGTACTGCCGACAGCCCCACTGCCCGCGCTGCTCGTGGCGTCGACGGTGGCCGTGTGGAACCCGTACGTCGCCGAACGACTGCTGCAGGGACACTGGAGCCTGCTCGTCGGATACGCCACTCTGCCGTGGACGGTGGTCGCTGCACTCGCGGTCAGAGAGGGCCGTTCCTGGTGGGCACTCGCAGTCTGTCTCGCCGCTGCCGGGCTCACCCCCACCGGCGCGTTGCTCGCCGCAACCATTGCCCTGGTGGTCCTCGCCCTCCCCGGGGGTGCCCGACGCGGCCTGCGCGTGGTCGGCGCCCTCGGAATGGCGGCGGTGGCGTCGGCACCGTGGCTGGTGGCGACGGCCGTGTCCGGCAGTGGCGTCGAGCAGGCGGATCCGGCGGGTTGGGCGGCGTTCGCGGCGCGCGCCGAGCCGGGCTTGGGCACCCTCGGCAGCCTCGCCGGTCTGGGCGGAATCTGGAACTCCGATGCGGTACCCGATTCTCGCACAGGGGCTTTCGCGTTCGTGGGCACGGCGCTGCTGCTGACCGTGGTCGCGTTGGGAGTGCGCCCGCTGATCAGGCGTCGAAGAAATCCGGTGATCGTGGGACTCGCTGTCGTCGCGTTGCTTGCCATCGCAGCGCCTGCGCTGGCAGCGACGGGACCAGGGTTGGCGATGGCCCGCGCGCTGGGCGAGACGGTGCCCGGTGCCGGCCTGCTCAGGGACTCACAGAAGTGGGTCGCGCTGGCGATGCCGATCTACGCTCTGGCCGCGGCGGCCGCGTTTTCTCCCCGTCGTCGACCGAATCGGGTGCAGCCAGCCGCGCTGAGCGCGGTCCAACGCACCCGATTCGGCAGTGCCGTGGCAATAGCGGCCCTGCTGATCGCACTACCCGACCTGGGCTGGGGCGTCGGGAACTCGATGCGGCCCGTGGTGTACCCGGAGTCCTGGCAGGCGGTCGCAGCCGAAGTACAGAGCGGCGACGGCGATGTCGCGGTGCTACCGGCCGGGATGTTCCGCCTCTTTCCCTACAGCGGCAGTGCTCCCGTTCTCGATCCCGCGCCGCGCATGCTGCCACTGGATGTGTTGCAGACCGGCGAGCTCATCGTCGCGGGCGGCACGGTGCGCGGTGAGGGGGTGCGCGCGACGGAGGTCCAGAATGCGCTGCTCGCAGGCGAACCCGTGGACATCGTCGCAGAGCTGGGTGTCGGCTGGATACTGGTGGAGAACACCACCCCCGGCGAACTCGGCGAATCCGAGCAAAAACTGAATTCACTGGCCATCGCGTACTCCGACGACCAGCTCACGCTCTACCGAGTACCCGATCCCGTGCTCACCGAAAGCCGGCCAGCGGCAGCCGTCGTCGTTGCCCACCTCGCATGGGCACTGCTACTTCTCGGCGGACTAGCGGTAGGACTGCTGAGCCGAATCCGAGTGCTGCGCACCCACCAGACCTGACGACCACGTGCCACGCGTCGTGGCGTCGAGCACCGAGTACACACCGTCGGCGCATTGCTCCCAGGAGAACTCCCCTGCGCGCACTCGCGCCTTCTCGCCCAGGCGAGTTCGGGCTTCGGCGTCCTGCAGCAGCTCCGAGACGGCAGCGGTCAGACCGGAGACGTCCCGGTCCTCTTCACCATCCGAAAGCCCGCCCACCAGCACGCCGGTGACGCCGTCGATGATGGAATCGGTGAGGCCCTTGGAACTTCGGTAGCCGACGGTCGGCACGCCGTGCTGCGCTGCCTCGACGACCGCGAGCCCCCATCCCTCCTTGCGGGAGGGCATGACGTGCACCCAGGACCGACCGAGCAGCGCGTGCTTGCAGTCCTCGTCCACGTGCCCGTGGAAGGTGACGTACTGCTCGATGCCCAGTTCGCTCACGTAATCGCGGAGGTTCTGCTCCCACCAACCGCCGCCGATGACGTCGAGGTGGATGTTCGGAATTCGGCCGCGCAGCGCAGCAACGGCGTCGAGCGCGTCCTCGATCTGCTTGTGCGGAACCAACCGGGACAGCACGGTCAGCGACGGGTGCGCGGTGCGGGTGCTCTCGTCACCCTCGGGCACCGACCGGGGAATCTCGTCGGCTCCGTTGCGCACCACGGCGATGCGCTCGCGGTCGACGCCCAGTGCGACCAACTCGTCGGCGGACGGCAACGACACCGTCAGGTACTGATTGCGGCGGTGTACCCGCGGAGACACAGTCGATTCGAGCCACCAGCCGAGCTTGGCCATCATCGGCCCCGCGACCGGCCATTGCTCCCGGTGGCAGTGGTGCACCAGCAGCGTCACCGGAACGCCGAACGCAGCACGGGAGAAGAAGGGAATGCCGTTCTGGGTGTCGATCACCGCGTCGGGTGCGATGCCCTTGAGCGGGCCGAAACCCAGCCGCCCGGCCGCGATGGCGGCCAGTGCGCGGGGATACACCGACAGGCGTCCACCACCGCGACTGATGCGAATGCCGTCGACGATCTCCTCGGCGGGAGCTCCGGGGTACGACGCCGTCCTCAGCGTGACGCGGACGCCGCGTCGAGCCAGACCTGCGCCCACCTGCTCGAGGTATCGCTCGCTGCCGCCGCCCTGCGGGTGCCCGGTATCGCGCCAGCACAGCAACAGAACCTCGCGCACAGCCCGCTTCACCCAATTTCCGCATGTTCGTTTCACGACCGCCGTCGATTACCGTTGCAACACTAACCGCTAGGGTTCGTCTTCGTGACTTCCGCCGTGACACGTTTGTTCGCCTCTCGCGCGACACTGCGTCGCTCGGTGAGTCTGCTGAAGGACTTCGGACATGAGCAGAGCGCTCCCGACATCTTCTACGGCGCACTGGCCCGCGATTCCGTGGAGCTGATCGGCGATCTGTATCGGGGCCTGACCGGCACAGACATGTCCGCGGCGACCGTGTTGGACGTAGGCGGCGGGCCCGGATACTTCGCCGAGGTCTTCGGGGCCAGCTGCGCGCGCTACCTGCCCGTCGAGCCCGATGCGTCCGAGATGCATGCGGCGGGACTGCAGATACCCGGTTCGGTGCGCGGCTCCGGGATGGCACTGCCGTTCCGCGACAACAGTGTCGACATCTGCTTCTCGTCGAACGTCGCCGAGCACGTCCGCGAACCGTGGACCATGGCCGAGGAGATGCTGCGGGTCACCAGGCCCGGCGGGTTGACGGTGCTCTCGTACACCATCTGGTTCGGTCCGTTCGGCGGCCACGAGACCCGGCCCTGGCATTACCTCGGCGGCGAGTACGCGGCCCGCCGCTACGCCCGTACCACCGGTCACGAACCGAAGAATCGATTCGGCGAATCCCTGTTCGACATCAGCGCCGCAGACGGATTGCGTTGGGCACGAAGCACTCCCAACGCCACGCTGCTGGCCGCATTCCCCCGCTACCATCCCCGCTGGGCATGGTGGATGATGCGAGTTCCAGTACTACGAGAATTCCTCGGCAGCAACCTCGTCCTCGTTCTGAAACCGAACACCTAGCCTGGAACGATGACGGCACTCGCACTCGACATCGGCGGCACCAAGATGACGGCGGCACTCGTCGGCGACGACGGGCGGCCGGAGAATCCGGTCACGGTGCCGACTCCCGAGTCCGATGTCTGGGACGCCTGTGCCGAACTGCTTCGGAACACGGCCGAACCCGCCACTGTCACCCGGATCGGCGTCGCCTGCTCCGGTCCGGTGAATCTCGAGACCGGGTCGGTTGCACCGATCAACATCGACGAGTGGAAGAACGGCTTCGGGCTGCGCGATCACCTCGCCGAACTCTTCCCCGAAGCCGACATCCGCCTCGCGATGGACGGCAGCGCAGCGGCACTGGGTGAGCACCGCTTCGGTGCCGCCGTAGGAGTTCCGGACGTGCTGAGTCTGGTGGTGTCGACCGGCATCGGCGGTGGGTTGGTGCTGGGCGGGAAGATCGTCGCCGGTGCCAGCGGCAACGCCGGGCACATCGGACACATCGTCGTCCCCGGTTCCACGACGCCCTGCGCGTGTGGCGGAATCGGATGCGTGGAAACCGTCTCGAGTGGTCCGTCGGCGGTGCGGTGGGCGCGCGAGCTGGGGTGGACCGGCAGCACCGGAACCGAATTGGCAGCCGATGCGGCCGCCGGGGAGCCGGTCGCCATCACCTCGTTGCAGCGCGCCGGAGTGGCACTGGGTCAGGCGATCGCGTCGGCCGTCGCCCTGGTGGACGTACGGATGGTGGTGATCGGTGGTGGCTTCGCCCAGGCCGGCCCGCCGCTGTGGAATCCGATTCAGGAGTCGATCGCGCTACATGCGCGTCTGAAATTCCTCGATGGCCTGCAGGTGGTCCCGGCCGCATTGGGTGGACTCGGAACGCTGGCCGGGGCAGCCGCGCTCACCGTCTGAACGGGGCATACCCACACAGCCAGAACGGGGCCCACCCCTCGGTGAGCCCCGTTCTGTGTCGTGAATACTACGCGCCCAGGCGCTGCTTGAGGGCGTCGAATTCGTCCTGAATTCCGGTGGGCAGTTTCTCGCCGACGAAGTCGAACCATTCCTGGATCAACGGGATTTCGGCCTTCCATTCGTCGGTGTTCACCGCGAGCGCCTCGGCCACGTCCTCGACGGTGGTGTCGAGTCCGTCGATGTCGAGTGCCTCGGCGGTGGGGACCACACCGATCGGTGTCTCGACGCCTGCGGCCTTGTGCTCGATGCGCTCGACGATCCACTTGAGCACACGCGAGTTCTCACCGAATCCGGGCCACAGGAAGCGCTTGTCGTCGCCGCGGCGGAACCAGTTGACGTAGAACACCTTCGGCAGCTTCGACTCGTCGGCGTTCTTGCCCAGGTCGATCCAGTGCTGGAAGTAGTCGCCCACGTTGTAGCCGAGGAACGGCAACATGGCCATCGGGTCGCGTCGGACGGTTCCGACGGTGCCCTCGGCAGCAGCGGTCTGCTCGGAGCCGACGGTGGCTCCCATGAACACGCCGTGCTGCCAGTCGCGAGCCTCGGTCACCAGCGGAACGGTGGTCTTGCGACGTCCACCGAACAGGATCGCCGAGATCGGTACGCCCTGCGGGTCGTCCCACTCGGGAGCCATCGACGGGCACTGGGCCATCGGCACGCAGTAGCGCGAGTTCGGGTGCGCGGCATCGGTTCCGGACTCGGGCGTCCAGTCGTTGCCCTTCCAGTCGATGAGGTGATCGGGCTTGCCTTCGAGGCCCTCCCACCACACGTCGCCGTCGTCGGTCATGCCGACGTTGGTGAACACCGAGTTGCCCTGGTCGATGGTCTTCATCGCGTTGGGGTTCGAGTCCCAGTTGGTGCCCGGCGCAACGCCGAAGAAGCCGTATTCGGGGTTGACGGCGTAGAGACGACCGTCCTCACCGAAGCGCATCCACGCGATGTCGTCGCCGATGGTCTCAGCGCGCCAGCCCGGGATGGTCGGCTGAATCATCGCGAGGTTGGTCTTGCCGCACGCGGACGGGAACGCCGCGGCGATGTAGTACGCCTTGTCCTCGGGAGAGATCAGCTTGAGGATCAGCATGTGCTCGGCGAGCCAGCCCTCGTCGTGGGCCATCGCCGATGCGATACGCAGCGAGTAGCACTTCTTGCCCAGCAGAGCGTTGCCGCCGTAGCCGGATCCGTAGCTCCAGATCTCGCGATCCTCGGGGAAGTGCGTGATGTATTTGGTGTCGTTGCACGGCCACGGCACATCGGCCTGGCCCTCGGCGAGCGGAGCGCCGAGCGAGTGCAGCGCCTTGACGTAGAAGCCGTCGTCGCCGATCTTGTCGAGCGCAGCCTGGCCCATGCGGGTCATCACGCGCATCGACACGACCACGTACTCGGAGTCGGTGAGCTCGACGCCCAGCTTGGGGTCGGCCGCGTCGAGCGGGCCCATGCAGAACGGCACCACGTACATGGTGCGTCCACGCATGCAACCGCGGTAGAGATCGGTCATCAGCGTCCGCATCTCGGACGGTTCCATCCAGTTGTTGGTGGGACCGGCGTCGATCTCTTCCTTGGAACAGATGTAGGTGCGTGACTCCACGCGAGCGACGTCCGACGGATCGGAGTTGCCGAGGAACGAGTTGGGCTTCTTCTCCTCGTTGAGACGAGTGAAGGTGCCGGCCTCGACCAGCTTGCCGGTCAGGCGCTCCCATTCGGCGTCGGATCCGTCAGCGAACACCACGGAGTCCGGTTCTGTCAGTTCGGCTACCTGAGCAACCCAGGCAAGCAGTTCTTTGTGTCGAGTCGGCACATTGTCGGTGCCGCTCAAACCGGGAATGGTCGCTGAGGTCATCTAACTCTCCTGGGGTTAGCCGGAACCGGGAAGAATCCGCACGGTCGCTGTGGGCGACTACGCGCGAATGAATCTCGGTTTTCCCCTCTCGGCGGGGCGCTGCTCGGCCGTTCGAGCTGCAGTACACCATGTTACCGCGTACAGCAAGCCGAGGACCGAGCGCCGGATGTCCTGTTCATCAGGTTAACGCCGAGCGACGTGAATCCAGAAACAGGGTGTTGTCCGATTGGTCACAAGACCGATTCAGATAGGGAAAGTTCCGTGCAAGAAGGCCCCCACCAGCGGCGATGCCGGGCCTGTACACACGCGCTAGAGCTCGCCCGAATCGGTCATTTCACCCCGTCCGATACCGTTCGCTTCTCGAAAAATCTCCCAGGTTCGGTATTGCCCGTCACGTCCGAAGGCCGTGAACTTGTCTGTCACACCGTCCCCGTCGACGTCGGTCGCCACCGTCATCCCGGCGTCGGTATGCCGCACGGTGGTCTCGTAGTGGCCGTCGCCGTCGAGATCGAACAGGTCCGTCGAGACCGTGGGCGCGCCCGGATCGTCGACCTCGTGGGGCTCGACCTCCTCGGTGAGGAAATCCCCTGCTGCGAAGCCATCCACCGCGATCATCGACGCTCCTCACTCGACCAACCAACCTGACGAACCGACACTGCACCTACTGACTCCGACGCACCGGCTCGTCGAACGGTTCCCCGTGCGTGGAAGAAAGAGGGACCGATCCACGAAATCGCTCGAGGCCCCGCTCCAGCGCAGACAGATCGCGATCGCAGGCAGACAACAGCGCCGATCGGTGGTCGGCGAGCCGGCGCAGCTCGGCGTCCACCTCGGCCAGTGCGACGTCGATGCGGGCCACTGCGTCCCGGTCCGCACTCGCGACAGCGGCCGCGAGCATCGACTCGGCGTCGAGAATCCGCGAGAGCAACCGCTGCTCCACCGACGATTTCACCCGAGCCACCGTTTCCTGCGTCCATCCGCGCAGGTGGGCGCGGTCGGCCACCAACGACCTCGAGCGCGTGATCCACCAGGCGAGCGCACCACCGAGGACGAGAGTGATCACGGTGTTGGCAACCGCCCAGGCCGGCACCAGCGCCATCGGCGACACCACCAGCCGCCCGAGTCCCACCCCCGCCGACGCGCCGACCACGATCATGACGACATCCTCGACGCCCCGGCGCCGGGACGGCTCCCCGATATCGAGCGGGGCGTCCGCGACCGACTCCGCCTGCCGCGGCGTGAGCCCGAGCTCGGTCTCCACCGCCCGCAATCGGGCCGTGAGCGCCGCGTCGGCTCGATTCCGAGCACCGCGCGCAGACTCGGCGACGTGCGCTGGAAGGTGAGTGAGTTCGGCACGCCCGGCTCCGTCGATCGTGCGCTTGACCTCGGCGGTCAGAGCTCGAAAGTCTTCGGCGGCGGTATGGACGGACTCCACGCGTACTCGTTGAATTCGATTGTGCAGCAGTGCCCGTCGATCACCACCGAGATTGTCCCGTTCGCCGACGAGCTCGGCTCGCCGCGCACGGAGTTCGGCCGTATCACTACCGCCGGTCACCGCGCGCGCTCTCGCCACGATCGACGCTCTGGCTCCGGATGCGCAGTCCTGCACTGCCGCAGCATATTTACGCTCGGTTCCGAGAGCCGCGGTCTGCAGCAGTACAACGCCGAGCCGGTCCGCCACTGCTCCGAGACCCGACTCCGCGGACATCGCAGCGTCACCGCTCTCCCGGCCCATCCGCGCCAACCGAACCGAAATCGGATGGAACGTGCACTCCACCGCCCGTGGGACGCACTCGGCAACGACATCGGTGTCGGCAGAAACCACCTCACGCCAGTGCCGATGCACGTCGATCTTGTTCACCACGAACACGACCGGTGTGGATTCGATGGCTGCTCGCCACTGCTCGACCTCGACGCGACCCACCGGGGCCGACGCGTCGACGACGATCATCACGACCGCCGCATCGGCCACCGAATCCGTGAATTCGATGGCGGAACCGACGAGCCGGGACAGCTCACGGCGCAGTTCGGACTTGCCCGACCCTGCAGTACCGGTGAGGTGAACCCCGGCAGGTCGACTGACCCTGGCGCGCTCGATCTCGTCCAGGGCACTGGAATTCCAGCGTCGTAGAACACTTTTCATGTCCTCCGACAGCGGGATCACCGGCGCAGCATTCGTACGTGGCCTCGGCACAGTGCGAGTGCGGCGCGACGTACGTCGGGATCGACGGCTGCGGCCGCCCGCCTCTTCCACAGCACCGCCTGCTCCGACGCGACCTGCTTCGAACCGGTCTCGATCGGCACTCCCAGACGTAGAGCTGCACAGCGCATTTCGGCAGCCACCGCCTCGTCCGAGGCCAAGTACGACTCGACGGCGGCACGAACACGCCGATGGCCGGCGGAGATCTGTTGCATGCTGCGATGCAGCTCGGCGTCCCGAGCCGCTGCGGCCGCCGACACGGCCGTGGAGACCGCGGCGATCAGGGCGTCGGCACCGGTGGCGTCGGCCAGCATGCGCACCGCATCGCCGTCGGACACGGCGGGTCGCTGCCGCAGTACGTCGACCAGCAGGGCGAGACCACGCAGTTCGATGCATTCGATCAGAGCTTCTCTGCGACGCGTCGACACCTCGATGTCGACGGCGCGAAACCGATCGACGGTCATCAGATCGGTCGGGCGCAGATCGGCCGCCGCAACGGCTCGTACGTCGGCCATGTCCAGAGGCGCGCCGGCTCGGCCCACTCCCCGCATGCCCGCCGCGGTCGCTCCCATCACCGGCAACACCGTCCGCCCCAGCTGCTGCGAGGCCGCTGCTGCGTCTGCTGCGGGATCGTCGAGTGTGTCCGCCTTCGTCAGCACGACGACCGTCCCGTCCAGAACACCCCTCGGCCTCGAACTCAGCAATGCCATGTCGACCGGCGACACCGCTCCCGCGATCACGTGGACGAGCACTTCGCCCTCGCTGTTGTCCGTCCTGCCCTCGCGCCATCGGACATCGAGGCCGTCGGCGTCGAGCGGCACCGACTCGAGAACGGCGAGAACAGCGGATTTCCCGACGCCGGCGCGGCCGGCCACCCGTGCGGTCAGCGGCCGCAGGCGATCGTGGACGGCGTTTTCGACGGCCTCGCGTGCGTCGGTCGACGCGACCCGGTCACGCAACAGGCCCAGACCGGCCTCGGCGACATCCATGATCGATTCCCCCAGAACGATCCCGCCGCCACTTTCCGGACGCGACGCACAGCCCCCTGCTGCGGCACCGATTCTGGCACATGCGGGCGCTCGCGAGCGATCGAAACGAATTGCATCGTTGTAATTAGTCGGGTGCGTCCCACCGCTGATCAGCGGTTGGACGGCAAGTCTCAACTTCAACTCGAGACCCACCTGTCACACGCCCCGTCGATGCGCGACAATGGACCGGTGAACGAGCCCCAGGACACCTCTGTCGACACCGAGGAGAACGCCGTGCAGACCCAGGAACGGGGCTCACGGCTCTACCCACGCGTGACGAGTTTCCGCTCTCGGCGCGGAGCGCTGACCGAGGCGCAGCAGACCACCTGGGACAGCCTGTGGCCGCGCATCGGTCGCGACGTCGCCGACGAGCAGATCGACATCGACGCCTGGTTCGGGCGCAGCGGCCCGGCGATTCTCGAGATCGGCTCGGGTACCGGTACGGCCACCACGGCGATGGCCTCGGCCGAGCCGCACGTCAACCTCATGGCCGTCGAGGTCTACCGCCCCGGCCTGGCGCAGACACTGCAACAGATCGAACGAGAAGGCATCGAGAACGTTCGATTGCTGCGCGGTGACGCGATGGACGTGCTCGAGAACATGCTGTCCTCGCAGTCGCTGACCGGCGTCCGTGTCTTCTTCCCCGACCCGTGGCCCAAGGTTCGGCACCACAAGCGTCGGCTGCTGCAGGGGCCGACTTTCGCGATGATCGCGGATCGGTTGAAGCCCGGTGGCGTTCTGCACGTGGCAACCGATCATGCCGAATACGCTGAGTGGATTGCCGAGGCCGGGAACGCCGAGCCCGGTCTGACCGTTCTCGATTGGGAATCGCCCATGACACACGAGCGACCGGTGACCAAGTTCGAGGGCAAAGCACAGCTGGTCGGTAGCTCGGTGACGGAATTGATCTGGGGAAAGAAGACAGCATGAGCGTCAGTACGGACATGCCCGACACCGTGGTCGACCCCTCAGAACTCGGTGCCATCGGTGAAACGCGCCACAGCAAACGCGTCCTGCTGGTCTGGGATGCCCCGAACCTGGACATGGGACTGGGCGCAATTCTGGGTGGTCGACCCACCGCCGCCTACCGTCCGCGCTTCGATGCCCTGGGCCGATGGCTGCTCAGCCGCACCGCCGAACTCTCCACCTCGGGCACCGCGACGCTCGAACCCGAGGCCACGGTGTTCACCAACATCGCCCCCGGCAGCGCAGATGTGGTCCGACCCTGGGTCGAAGCATTGCGTAACGTGGGATTCGCGGTGTTCGCCAAGCCCAAGGTCGACGAAGACAGTGACGTCGACGCAGACATGCTCGACCACATCGACTTCCGCAACCGTGACGGCGGCCTTGCCGGTGTCATGGTCGCGTCCGCCGACGGTCAAGCGTTCAAGGGGCCGCTGGAGGCCATCGCAGCGACCGGAGTGCCCGTACAGGTACTGGGATTCCGGGAGCACGCAAGCTGGGCTGTCACGTCGGACATCCTGGAATTCCTCGACCTCGAGGACATCCCGGGCGTCTTCCGTGAGCCACTGCCTCGGGTGAGTCTCGATTCGCTCCCCGACGAGGGCGCGTGGCTGCAGCCCTTCCGACCGCTGTCCGCCCTGCTCGTCGGGCGCCAAGGAGTTTCTTAAGTGTTCGCCAGATGGGGAGACATCGTCTACCGGCTGCGGTACACCGTTATCGGTGTCATGGTGGCCGGACTGCTGGGCTTCGCCGCCTACGGTCTCGATCTCAACAGCCATCTCAGTCAGAGCGGTTGGGACGATCCGACGTCGGAATCGGCTGAGGCTGCCCGTCTGGCAGACACGACCTTCGGTCGCGACAAGCAGGGCGACGTCATCGTCCTCTACACCGCTCCCGAGGGCTCGACCATCGATGATCCGGCGTTCCAGTCGGCGATCACCGACAACTTGAACTCTCTGGTTGCCGACCATCCGGACCAGATAGAGAAGATCAACGGCACGTACTTTCCCGGGACGGGCGCGCCCAACCTCGCTGCACTCGGCACCACCGACAAACAGCACGCCATCGCCAGCATCGCCATCGCCGGAGCCAACGACACCGAACTGACCAACAACTTCCAGGCCGTCAAGGATGTCTTCTACATCGACGGCGTGGACGTGCAGGTGACAGGCCTGCAGGCCGTCGCGGGGGCATTGCAGTCGACGATGGCCGGCGACATCCAGCGCATGGAGATCCTCGCCATCCCTGCCGTGGCAGTACTGCTGTTCTTCATCTTCGGCGGCGTCGTGGCCGCCGCTCTTCCGCTGATCATCGGTGGCCTGACGGTCGTCGGTGCCAACGGCATCGTGAAGGTGTTCACCAACTTCACCGAGGTCAACTCGTTCGTCGCGCCCGTGGTCTCGCTCGTCGGCCTCGGCTTGGCGATCGACTACGGATTGTTCATCGTCTCGAGATTCCGAGAAGAACTCGGCGACGGCTACTCGACGCCACAGGCCGTGCGCCGGACCGTCATGACGGCCGGTCGCACCGTGGTGTTCTCGGCGACGATGATCGTCGCGTCCCTCGGTGGTCTGTTGCTGTTCCCGCAGGGCTTCCTCAAATCGGTCGCCTACGGTTCGATCGCCACCGTCGCGCTCGCCGCCCTGACGGCCATCACGATCCTGCCCGCGATGCTCGCCATTCTCGGCCCTCGCGTCGACGCGCTCGGTCTGAAGTTCATGCGCAAGACCAAGTCGAGCGAGGAGATCGAGAACGGCATGTGGGGCCGCCTCACCCGCTGGGTGATGCGCAACCCCGTCAAGGTCACCGTGCCCATCGTGCTCGGCCTGGTGCTCCTGACGCTGCCCGTCGGCAACATCAAGTTCGGCGGTATCAACGAGACCTATCTGCCTCCGGACAACGTGACCCGCGAGGCGCAGGCCGAGTTCGATTCGCTCTTCCCCGGCCAGCGCACCGAGCCGATCAAGCTGGTGATCAGCAACGCACAGGGGCCCAACCTCGCAGCGATCACCAACCAGGCCAACAATGCGCCGGGATTGATCGAGCAGTTCACTCCCAACGGGGCCAGCAAGGACGGCATCATCGTCTTCAAGGCCGGACTGGTCGATCGCAACGACTCCAAGCCCGCCATCGACTTCCTGCGCAGTATCGACGTGCCAGAGGGAGCGTCGGTTCTCGTCGGCGGTACGCCTGCCATCGAGCAGGACTCCATCAGTGCACTCATCGACAAGCTGCCGTTGATGGCCGTGCTCGTGGTGTTCATCGTGACGCTGTTGATGTTCCTGACGTTCGGATCGTTGGTGTTGCCGATCAAGGCGGTGCTCATGACCGTCCTGGGCCTCGGTGCCACCATGGGCATATTGACGTGGATATTCATCGACGGCAACGGGGCGGGGCTGATGAATTTCACCCCTGGTCCGATCATGGCTCCGGTGCTGGTGCTGATCATCTCGATTGTGTTCGGCTTGTCCACGGACTACGAGGTGTTCCTGCTCTCCCGGATGGTCGAAGCACGCGAAAAGGGTGCCAGCACAAGCGAAGCCATCCGCATCGGAACCTCGCATACCGGACGCATCATCACCGCCGCGGCCCTGATCCTCATCGTCGTCACCGGAGCGTTCGCGTTCTCCGACCTGGTGATGATGAAGTACATCGCCTACGGCATGATCGCCGCCCTCATCATCGACGCCACCCTCATCCGCATGTTCCTCGTGCCCGCCACGATGAAACTGCTCGGCGACGACTGCTGGTGGGCCCCGCAGTGGATGAAGCGAATCCAGCAGAAACTCGGACTCGGCGAGACCATCCTCGAGGACGAGCTTCTCCCCATGGAAGACGTGCCCGAGCTCGCGCTCGCAGGCGGTGCACCGTCGAGTACCGTCGCGCCGCCGATGCGCCCGGCACCGCGCCGCAACGAGCCGCTCACCGAGCCCATTCCGGTGGTCGCACCGCATGGTGGGGGTCCCATTCGGGCGACCCACGCCGCGAAGGAAGAATCCCGACGCAGTGTGACGGGACGTCCGGCAACCCCACCGGAGCCGACCCGTGCGGCACCGACCACACCTCCGGCACCGGCTGCGCGCCCGACTCCTCCCCAGGGCCAGACTCCTACCCAGGCCCAGACTCCTCCCCGGGCCCAGGCTGCTCCGCAGGACCGACCCGCTGCTCGGCCCGCCCCGAGCCGGCCGGTGGCACCGCGCCCGACCGTCGAGCCGGAGCCGACCCAGGCAGCAGAGATCGTCCGGCCCGCACCGCCGGTCAACCCGGTGGCTGCTCCCCCGTCGGCGGAGCCGCCTCGTGCACCGAGCGCACCGCGTCCGACCGTCGAGCCGCCGAGCCGAACCCGTGCTGCTCGCGCACCTCGCGCGGAGGAACCGGATTCGCGTTCCATCGAGAGCTGGCTCGCCGACCTGCGAGCACCCAGCGCATCACCGCCCCCGAGCACACCGCGCAACGGCTCGACCGCGAACGGTACGAACCACAACGGTACGAACCACAACGGTTCGACCGCGAACGGCTCGGACCACAGCGGTGACGACGAGAACAGCTCGCCGCAGAACGGTTCCGAACGCAACGGCGAGTCCGAACGCAACGGCACCGAACGCAACGGCAGCAACGGGTCCGCGTCGAGCGAGACACCGTCCGAGAAGCCGTCGGGCCGTCGGGCCGCACCGACCACCGAGGGCGGCGACAGCGGTCGTCATCGCGGCGGGGAGAGCGGACACGTTCTCAGCGTCAGTGAACTACTCGCGCGCGAGCGCAACCGTTCACGCTGACCCCGATGTGATTGGGGCGAAACAACTCCCGAGAACTCCTGACCCCACCCCCGCACCGCGTCAATGAACCACTGCACCGTCGAGACGCATGCAGTGGTCCATTGACGCAGCAGGGGGATCAGCGGGAAACTGCCGCACTTTCTCGGTCCGCGAACACCTTTGCGTATCGGGTACCGGCGATCAAGAGCAGCAATCCCACGGCGATGAAGGCGATGACTCGGAAGAGTCCGTCCAGAGCGACGAGGTCGAACAGAAACAGTTTCGCGATGGCTGCGGCGGTCAAGGACAGTCCGGCCAGCAGGGCCAGATGAGCGTGGGTGACGCTGCGCAGCCCGAAGGCCAGTAGCGCGAAGGCTGCGATCATCCACTCGATGGTTGCCGCGGTGTGGCCTGCGGTGAATCCTGTTGTTTCGCCGCCGATTCCGATGCCGAGGGTCACCGTTGCCGTCGTCAAGCCGTACAGGGCAAGTACGCCGGAGACGATGCCGAGGGTCTGCAGTCCGTCGTCGACCAGTTTCAGTTCGGCCAGCACGTAGACGAAAGCGAGTGCCGTTGCAGCGAGGAGGATTCCACCGAGAGAGATACCGACACTGCCGACGGCTAGATCGGAGTCGAGCAGCGCCTGCGGCGGGCTGACCGAGACGAACATCAACGTACCGATCACGCCGAATCCGCTGCCGATCGAGTATGCGAGAGTCGAGCGGGTGCTGTGGGCCACCGCGATCAGAGCCGAGGCGACTGCGAACATCACGACCGGGCGAATCTCGAGGGTCGTCGACTCGACTGCGGCCTGCAGCGTCGCCAGGGCTCCGACCACCGCGACGGTGATGCGAGCGTGCCCCGGCAACCAGTTCACCAGAATCACGATCGCCAGAGCCGCAGCAGCAAGAACCAACTGGAGGGCGACGGTGGCCCCGCGATCGAAAACGTCGGCGGAGACCAGCACGGGCAGAGACGTGAGAGCGATCATCACGGTGGCGACCACATCGGAGACGTTGCGGCGCAACAACTCCAATGACGTGCCGATGCCGAGGAGGGCCACCGCCACGACGACCAGGAACAGCCGGAGGTCGCCGGTGGATCCGGACAGATCGGCACTCGCGATGGCAGCCAGTACCGCGCCGACGAGCGGTACGGTCCGAACGGCCTGCAGAAGTTGCCAATTCCGACCGATCTGCGCCGGGAAACTCGAGACGTAGGTGGCGACGAGGAACGCGATCAAGGTCAGGGTCAGGCCGTCGGTCAGCACCGGTCCGCACACTGCGACACCGGCGAGGATCAGCACCGCCATCGGCTGCGACTTCCACTGCACTGCGAGTGCCGTTCCGGCTGCGGCAATTCCGAATGCGGTGATCAGACCGAGCACGGGATCGAGCCAGCCGTACAGGACGGATGTCGCGAGTACATCGAGATACAGGCCCGCGATGCCGGTGGCGGCCACGGCGATCCCGCCGATCCGTCCGCCCGAGCGACCGAACACACGGACGCCCGCACCGATCAGCGCGAGTGAGAACACTGCGCCCGCCGCGACCCGCAGCGGAGGGCCGAACCACCCGGCCTGGGCGGCGAGAACGAGCAGCATCACGACACCGACGAGAGTGACGCCTGCGCCGGCGACAGCCAGCAGGCGGCTGATGACACCGTCACGCTGCCACCATGGTTCCCGCGGTGGAGCCGGGGGCCTGGGTGCGACGATCGGTCCCCTCGGCGGCGTGGGGTAGGGCGGGGCAGGCTGGGGCCGAACCATCTGCTGTCCCATCGGCTGACGGACAGCTTGGCCGAACGGCTGACCGTAGGGCTGCGGGGGCAACGACGGTGGTGCCACCGGCGGCGGAACGGCAGGGGCTGGAGCAGGGGCCTGACGAGGAGCGGCACCCGCGGCACCGAACTGCGACTGCAGTGTCTGCAGATCGACGGCCACCTGGCGCATGTGGTCGCCCAGGGAATCGAAGCGGCTGGACAGTCGCGCGACGAGTTGCGGATCCAGCCCGGAGTTCTGGGAAGAAGTCATGGGTTCGATCCTGCGACCGTCGCGGCCGAAAAGCGTGAGTAGTGCTACTCGGATTCCTCGAGTAGAAGCGCCTCTCTAGCCGAACATGCGGCGGAACGAGCTACCGAACGGATGCTTGGCGGTCACCGAGCCCAGGCGGACCTTGCCCGAGACCACGAGGTGCAGTGGCCCGTACGGCGGGCCGGTGCGGACCTTGTTGGTGGCGCTGCCCGCCACCGTGTCGACACCGTTGAGATCGACGGTCGCCTCGGTCGGCACGATCAGGGTCACGGTGCTGCAGTAGTCGTCGACGTGTATTTCGACCACCTGGGTGGACATGACTGCCTGGGTGAAGTCGAGTGTCACCGTGGACATGCGGGTGGCGAGGCGCAGGTTCGACGGCACGTTCCACGGGCCCTTGCGGGTGATGGTGGACATGGTGCCGCGCAGTGTGTCCGACGCGCCGCTGCCGTGCCCCCAGTGCTCCTGAACGACGCGGCGCGGGGTCGGTTGCGGGGTGGGCGCGGCGAAGGATCTCGGTGCCGGGCGATGTTCCTCGGCGATCTGCATCCCGGGCAGGTCGGCGAGAACAGAGTTCAGTTCACCGCGGGTCTTCGACGCCAATGCGGTGTCCATTCGCTCGGTGAACTCACCGAGCGAGAGCATGCCCTGGCCCACGGCGCGCTGCAGCAGCTCTCCGACGTGCTCGCGTTCGGCATCGGACACTCGTAGATCCCTTGCCTCCATGTGATCAGGGTAGCGAAGATCTCACGCTGCGCGACCGCCCAGGACGGAGAGCATTCCGGACACCGACGCGGGCCATCCGAACTGTTCGGCGCGCAACCTGGCGGCGATGCGGCGGCCGTCGACCGGCAATTCGAGTACTCGTTCTATCTCGGCGGCGAATCCGTCTGCGGTGTTCTCGGAGGATCCACCGCAGTGCGGGGTGACGATCTGCGCCAGCGCCGAGGTCTCGGAGACGACGACGGGCGTACCTGCGGCGAGCGATTCCAACGCGGCGAGCCCGAATGTCTCGTGCGGTCCCGGCGCGAGAGCGATGTCCGCGGAAGCCAGCAGGGCTGCGACGGCCGCTCTGCCGTCGACGAACCCGAGGAATTCGACGGGTAGACCGCGGGCGCGTCGTTCGAGGCCGGCTCGGCGGGGGCCGTCGCCGGCGATGACGAGCCGTGCCCGCATTCCCGAATCACAGAGTGCAGCAAGCGAATCGATGCTTCTCTCGACGTGTTTCTCCACCGACAGTCGGCCGCAGTGCACGAGCAGCCGGTCGGCGCTGCCCAGCCATGCGGACCGTTCGCCGGCAATGCGGCGACGCGGATGGAAGAGGTCGAGATCCACACCGAGCGGTACCCGTTGCACGTTCCGAACGCCGATGCGCTCGAACTCCTGTTGCGCGAACTCGGTGGTGCACACGACGGCGTCGTACTGTTCGGCGGTACGCCGGTTGGCCAGATCGGCCAACGGACGGGCGCAGCGCATCGGCATCGTCTGGGCGAGCAGTCGGTCCAGGCGTTCGTGGGAGATCATCACGCTCCGTACGTCTCGACGCGCTGCCCAGCCGCCCATGCCGCGCAGCGTCAGACGGTCCGATACCTCGATCACGTCGGGCCGCAGTCCGGCTGCCACCGAGGACACCCGGCGCGGGTCGGCCACTCGATACCCACCGGTGAGCGGGATCTGCGGTGCAGGCACCTCGATGCGCACCACTCCCGACGGCAGAAGCGTCTCGCTCCGTCGATCTCCCGGCACGATCAGAATCACCTCGTGGCCGCTCGCGACGTACCCCGATCCGAGCTGGTCGACGGCCGTCCGCAATCCCCCGGACCTCGGTCCGTAGAAGTTGGCGAGTTGGACGATGCGCACTCGACCAGTCTTCCCAGCGACAAGTCCGCCCGACGGCGCGGCGATGGATGGTGACCGAACCTTCGCGGAATTTCTGTGTGGGGATCGCTACCAACGGGTAGGTGGAACAGATGCGAGTGACACTGCAATCCACCGGTAACGCCCCCGCCGCCGAGGTCTGGGAGCGCTACATGGAACCGACGGCCTGGAGAACCTGGGCACCGCAGATCATCGGCGTCGAGTACCGCGGCGAGCGGCTGGACGCCGACACCACCGGCCGAGTACTGGGGCCGTTGGGCGTGCCGATCGACTTCCGGGTGCATTCGGTCGACGAGCAGTCGTGGACGTGGGCGTGGTCGGCGTGGTTCCAGAACCAGGCCATCGGGGTCGACCTGACGCACGGCGTGGTCTCACGCCCCAGCGGCACCAGGGCGTGGCTGACGATCGACGGCCCACTGCCGCTGGTTCTGCCGTACGTGCCGGTCGCCAAGTTCGCGCTCGGCAGGTTGTGCGCCCAGTAGCTACTCGGACCGTGTGACGGTCTTCTCATGCGACTTGTCGGCGACGTCGGTCGGCTCGGGCGTCGGTAGCGAAGAATCCTCACCCGACCCGTCCAGATGGCCGTCGAATTCGTCGATCGCCTCGTCACGCTCGTCGCCGGTCTGATCGAGATCGGCGTCGACACCCTTCGAGTGCTTCGCCGGGTCGACGGTGGTGTCCACTGATTTTTCGTTGTCGGTCATGGGATGCAGAGTGCCCCTGAGCTACCGACGCAAACCCTCACAGCCCTTTTTCGATGACGTATCGGGTCAGTTCGACGCGGTTGGCCAGTTGCAATTTTCGCAGGGTCGCCTGGACGTGATTTTCGACGGTGCGATGGCTCAGCGTCAGTCGGGTCGCAATCTGCTTGGCGCTCAGACCCTTTGCGACCAGGCGTAGCACTTCGGTTTCGCGGTCGGTCAGCGTCGGACGGGTGTCGGATTCCGGTTGCGGCGACGACGACATCCGCCGGAACTCTCCGAGCACCAGGCCCGCGAGGCCGGGAGTGAACACCGCCTGCCCGGCCGACGTGGCGCGGACCGCGTCGAACAGTTCCTCGGCCGATGCACTCTTGACCAGGTAACCAGTCGCTCCCGCCTTGATGGCGTCGAGCACGTCGTTGCGTTCCGCGGACGCCGAGAGCACGAGGATTCTCGTCTGCGGCGATGCCTCCAGGACGGCGACGGTGGCGTCGGCTCCGTTGCCGTCCGGCAGATGCATGTCCATCAGCACGACGTCGGGAGTGGTGGCTCGCGCGCGGCGGCCGGCAGCGGCGACACCGTCTGCCGTGGCGACAACCCTGAATCCGGCAGCGTCGAGATCTCGGGCGACGCCGTCGCGCCACATCGGGTGATCGTCGACGACCATCACCGCGATGTCGGCATTCGTGTCCTCGGTCATCGAAGTCCCTTCGTTCGAGGAATGCGGATCTCCCATTCGGTTCCCTCGCCCTCCTCGGTGTCGAGTATCGCAGTACCACCGAGAGATTCGACGCGGCCGAGTATCGATTTCGAGACGCCCATCCGGCCTTCCGCTTCGGCGGCGGCGAGCCGTCCGGCCGGGATTCCGCGGCCGTCGTCGCGAATGCTGACGATCAATTCCCCGTCGACGTCCTCGAGCAGCACGTAGGCCTTCGCATCGGCACCGGCGTGCAGCTCGACGTTGGACAGTGCGGTCGCCACGACAGCGGCGAGCTCCTCGGCGACGTCGGAGTCGACGAGCACCGGATCGGCCGGAGTCGAGACAGCCACTGAGGAACCCGCCTGAGTTCGCAGCAGCGCCCGCACATCGACGATCGAATCGGCGTGATCGCCACGCGGAGCCGCCTGTTCCGAGATCAGCACCCGCAGAGCGACCTCCTGCTCGCCGGCCAGCTCGGCGAGTTCGGCTGCCGGCCCGCCTATTTCGAGCCCGCGCCGTCGCACCAGAGCCAGTACCTGCAACACTCCGTCGTGCACCTGCCGCGCCAGCCGTTCCCGCTCTTCGGTGATCGCCGCCGACCGTGCTGCCCGACGCAGTTCTTCGTGGGCCCGCCGGGCGGTGTTCGACGCCATCCCCAGCGCCAGTCCGGCCGAGAGCAGCACCGGGGCGGTGGCGTCGGACCAGAGGTCGGAGTCGAAGCGGTCGCGGACGAGTGCGCTGACCACCGACATCGCCACTCCCGACGCGATCCCGCCCTTGGGGCCCAACAGGATTGCGGCGGAGATGACCGCGTTGGTGGCCCACAGTGTGGTCGGCAATGTTTGCCGGGTGCTGTACCAGTCGTAATCGGCCACCAGCCGTGTCGACGCCATCAGGGCGACGACGATGATCTGATCGGCGAGTACCACCTGCCAGCGCGGAAGCGATGCGCGCGCGAGCATCAGAGCCGACGCCCCCGACCACACGGCCATCGACGCCACCAACATCCAGCTCAACCGCGGATTGGTGTAGTTGTCGACGGTGGCCACCTGGTAGCCGACGGCGTAGACGAGGGTGACCAGCCGAAAGACCTGGGAGGCACGCCACAGCGGGGTGTCGGGATCGGACGAGGTGAGCGTGGTCCCGACCCGATCAGCCGTCTGCATCGGTCTTCTTGTTCGGAGTCTTCAACTCTCGCTTGGGGAGTCGCTCCGGCTCGTCGCTTCCGGGAGGAGTGTGCGGGTCGCTCGGCTCGGCGGAGTACAGCGGGTCGGGCACCTCGAGTTCCTCGTAGACCTCGTCCGGGTCGGCGGCCAGCAGCGACCGCACAGCGGTGTTGAGGACGGCGACGATCGGTACGGCCAGCAGGCCTCCGACGATGCCCGCGAGCAGAATGCCGACGGTGATGGACAGGACTACCGCCAGCGGGTGCAGCCGCACGGCACGGCCCAGCAGGAGTGGTTGCAGCACATGGCCTTCGAGCTGCATGACGGCCACCACGATGCCGAGGGTGATGACCGCGGTGATCAGGCCCTTGGTGACGAGTGCGATGAACACCGCGACGAATCCGGTCAACACCGCACCGATGATCGGTATGAACGCGCCGATGAACACCAACGAGGCCAACGGAAGTGCCAGTGGTACACCGAGAATGGCCAGCCCGGCTCCGATGCCGATGGCATCGGCGGCCGCGACGGCAACCGTCGCCCGGACGTATCCCACCAGCGACCCGAAGCCCTGGATGCCCGCGGTGCGGATTTTTCTGCGGGCCGCGGTCGGTGCCAGCCGGGTGACGAACTGCCAGATCTGATCTCCGCCGTACAGGAAGAAGATGAGGACGAAGAGTGTGAGCAACGCGCCGGTGAGTATCTCGCCGATCACCGCCGCAGTTGTCAGCGCTCCGCTGGTGACGGCCTCCTGATTGTCCTGAACGACCTTCACGAGGCTGTCCGTGGCCTGCCTGATCTGATCCTCGCTGATGTGCAGCGGGCCGTTGCTGAGCCATTCCTCGATGCCGTTGATGGACTGGGTGAACTGATCACCCACCTGCGGTAGGCCCTCGATGAACTGCTCGACGATGAAGGTCATGATGCCGGCGACGACACCGATGCTGGCGATGATCACGACGATCACCGCGACGGCGCGTGGCACTCCGCGTCGGTGCATCCAATCGACGACGGGAACGAGCATCGCCGACGCCAGGAGCGCAAGACCGAGCGGAATGACGACGGTGCTGAGTTTGGCCACCACCAGGCAGAACGTGATGAATCCGGCAAACAGGACAAGCAGTCGCCATGTCCATTCCGCGCCGACCCGCACCAGCGGATGCACCGAATCCGCAGCCGAACCGGGGCCCGGGGACGCCCCCGTACCTTGCGCCCGCAACTCGTCGGTGCTCACCCGCTAAATTTAACCCGTGCTGGCATCTTTCCGAGCGGTCTCGCTCACCCTGAAGAGTCGCTGGCCGCTCTATATGCTCTCGATGCTCATCGCCAACGTCTTCGGTGCGGTGCTCGTGTTCGCCTTCGTGCGATACGGCCTGCCCATCCCCGAATCGCAATCGATCGTCGCCGACCGCGTCCGCAACGTGTACATCTTCGGGGCGTACCTCCTGGTGGCCTTGGTCGTCAGCCTGATCTACGCGTACTTCCTCCTGCGCTCGGTGATCCGGTGGCAGCTCCGCGGTGGCCCACCCACCCGCAAGGAGCAGATGACGACGCTGCACGCGCCGCTGCGTCAGGCGATCGTTCACCTCATTCTGTGGATCATCGGCGGCATCATCTTCGTGCTGTTGACCATCGCGGAGATGCCGTCGTTGTCCATCGCCGTCATCGTCACCGTCGGTATGGCGGCCACCGTGACGTTCGGATTCACCTACATGCTCGGCGAGCGCATCCTGCGTCCGGTCGCGGCCCTGGCGTTGAGCGAGGGCAGATTCGACCGCACGATGACCCCCGGCGTCGGTACCCGCATGGCGATGACCTGGGGCCTGGGCACCTTGATGCCCGTCATCGGCATCATTCTGCTGTGCGCCACGCAGCTGACCACCGATCTGGTGTTCTCCCCCAACGCGCTCGCCGTGGCCATCATCCTGCTCAGCGTGCTGGCCATCGTGCAGGCATTCGTACTCTCGATGCTGACCGCGAGCCAGATCTCCGACCCGATCAGTCAGCTGCACAGCGCCATCGAGCGAGTTCAGCGCGGCGAGACCGATGTCGAGGTCGACGTGTTCGACGGTTCCGAGATCGGACGCCTACAGGTGGGCTTCAACCGCATGATGGAGGAATCGGCAGAACGACGCGTCCTACGAGAGTTGTTCGGCCAGCACGTCGGTGAGGACGTGGCGCGTCGGGCATTGCAGTTCGGAACCGAGCTCGGCGGCGAGACACGATTCGTCGCAGTGCTGTTCGTCGACATGGTCGGCTCCACCGCCACCGCCTCCGAGCGCCCACCGAGCGAGGTCGTGGTGTTGCTCAACGAGTTCTTCCGGGTGGTCGTCGACGTCGTCGGACGTCATCACGGGTTCGTCAACAAATTCATGGGCGACGCGGCCCTCGCGATCTTCGGTGCCCCACTGGATCGTCCCGACGCGCCGACCGCCGCGCTCGCCGCCGCGCGTGAACTGCGGTTCGCGTTGGACGAGATCACCGGCCTCGACATCGGCATCGGCGTATCGGCAGGACTGGCCGTCGCAGGCAACATCGGTGCGTCGGAGCGCTTCGAGTACACGGTCATCGGAGACCCGGTCAACGAGGCGTCGCGACTGACCGAGCTGGCAAAACTGCGTCCCGGACGCGTCCTGGCGTCGACCTCGGCCCTGTACTTCGCCGACGACGAGGAACAGGAACAGTGGGAGCTGGGAGACCAGGTACAACTACGTGGTCGACGACGTGCCACCCATCTGGCCTGGCCGGTGGAGTATCCCGACTCCTCTTCCAGCGACGGTTAGTCTGACAGGGTGCCCGACCCCAGCTCCACCAGCGGACCCGCAGTACGGCGTCCGCGCAACCGACTCCGGTGGGTCAAGTGGATCGCCGGAATCGCCCTGGTGGCCCTGCTGGTGGGCGAGGCGATCTATCTCTGGCCGCGGCTGCACGAATCCTGGACCGCCGTCCGCGAAATCCACTGGGGTTGGCTGGCGGCCTGCGTCTTCGCCCAGGCCGTGTCGCTGAGTGCATTCGGCCGAGTGCAGAAGCAACTGCTCGACGCAGGCGGTGTGAAGGTACGCCAACGCAAGTCCGTGTCCGTCATCTACGGCAGCACCGCAATGGCGCTCACCCTCCCCGCAGGCCAGGTGTTCTCCACCGCGTTCACCTACCGCGAGACCCGCCGCTGGGGTGCGAGCCCGGTCGTCGCGTCGTGGCAACTGGCCATCTCGGGCGTGATCGCCGCTGCCGGTCTTGCCGTCCTCGGCGTGGCAGGCGGACTGGTGGTCGGAAGTTCGTTCAACACCTTCACGCTGGTTCTGCCGATCGCCGGTGTCATCGCGATCGTCGTCGCCGTTCGCTACATCTCGAACCATCCGCAGTCGATCAAGAACATCGCGCGCTGGGGACTGCGTCGATACAACGCGTTCCGCAACCACGAGCTCGACGCCGGTGCCGAGGGCATCGACAAGATCATCGGTCAGATCCAGTCCGTCCAACTCGGCAAGCGCGACGGCGCGCTCACTCTGTCGTGGTCCGCCGTGCATCGACTCGCCGACGTCGCCTGCCTGGCGTTCGCATGCTTCGCCGTCGGCGCGGATCCCCGGTTGTCGGGATTGCTGATCGCGTTCGCTGCGGGCAAGGCCGTGGGATCGGTTCCTCTCGCACCCGGCGGCCTGGTGGTGGTCGACGCGACCCTCATCGCGTTCCTCACCAGTGCTGCCTCGATCAGCGCATCGCAGGCCGTGGCCTCGGCGTTGGTGTATCGCGGCGTGAGCTTCATTCTCGTCGCCATCGTCGGATGGATCGTGTTCCTCGTGCTGTTCCGGGGGCATCAGCACGCCGATCTGGAATTCGACATCGCGCTGGAACAGCAGGAGACCGCAGCGCTCGAGCAGCAGGAGACCGCCGAGCTGCGGCGCACCGAGGGCATCCGCGACACCAAGGGCGATCCGGAACCCGCGTAGCTACCCCGCGCGGTATGGCGTCCGTCACTTCCTGCTCATCCGGAATATATACGGACCCCGGTCCGCTTGTGTACTATGAGTTTGAACCTTCAACCCATCTAGGAGTCCTCATGACCACCGCCATCGCACTTCCCGAGCTCACCGCAGGCACCTGGGCCATCGACGCAACCCACTCCACCGTCGGATTCACCGTCCGCCACCTTGTCGTCAGCAAGGTCCGTGGCCGCTTCCAGAACTTCAGCGGCACCATCACCGTCGACGCCGACGGCACCCCGTCCGTCGACGCCGAGATCGACGTCGCGTCCATCACCACCGACAACGCGCAGCGCGACGGCCACCTCAAGACCGCCGACTTCTTCGAGGTCGAGAAGTTCCCCACCGCGACGTTCAAGTCCACCTCGGTCAAGGCCGACGGCGGAGACTTCGTCGTCACCGGCGACTTCACCCTCCACGGCGTCACCAACTCCATCGACCTGAAGCTCGAGTTCAACGGCGTCAACGCCGGCATGGGCAACGGACCGGTCGCCGGCTTCGAGGCCAGCACCGTCATCAACCGCAAGGACTTCGGCATCAGCATCGACATGCCCCTCGAGGGTGGCGGCAACTACAGGAGAACGAAACTTCACGCGTACCACTGTAGACACCGACGGCGAAAGACCCGCACCGACGATTGCGATGCGGGCCTTTCGCGGGTCCACCCAGGGCGGATCCATGTGGGTTTCAGTCAGTTGGACTGCAACAAAGCCGCATTGTTCCCGGCGGGGGTCTGCGGGAAAGCTACCGCGACCTACCGCTGCGGTGCCTGGGTGGGCACGATCGGCGACGGCAGTGCGGTCGCACCCTGCAGG
>NZ_NOZF01000101.1:0-834 GCF_002258565.1 Rhodococcus sp. 05-2254-6 | reverse complement strand
ATACAACGGCATCATCCGACGCGGCGCGAAACTGCTCTACGCCTACGGCGAAGCGACCGTCGGCAAGATCACCGTCATCACCCGCAAAGCGTACGGCGGCGCCTACGACGTGATGGGGTCCAAGCACATGGGAGCCGACGTCAACCTCGCCTGGCCGACCGCGCAGATCGCCGTCATGGGAGCCTCCGGCGCCGTCGGGTTCGTCTACCGCAAACAACTACTCGAAGCCGCGAAGAACGGGGAGGACGTCGACGCCCTGCGCCTGAAGTTGCAGCAGGAATACGAAGACACCCTCGTCAACCCCTACATCGCCGCCGAACGCGGCTACCTCGACGCCGTCATCCCCCCCAGCCACACCCGCGGCCAGATCGTCACCGCACTACGACTACTCGAACGCAAACAAGTCACCCTCCCACCCAAGAAACACGGAAACATCCCACTATGAACGACGAAGCGAATCATGACGCAGCGAACGACAAAGCGAATCATGACGCAGTGAGCGAAGCGAATCCGAGCGAGGTGGTTTCCCAGTCCCCTGCGGCTGTTCGGGTGGTGAAGGGCAATCCGAGCGATGAGGAAATCGCCGCGCTGGTGACGGTTCTGACGGCTGCCCAGGGCGGGTCCGAGTCGACGGGCGATTCTCGTCCTCGTGAGCTGTGGGGTTCACCGGAGTTGCTGCATCGCCGATTCGCACCTCAGTCGGCGTATTCGTATGCCGCGTCGGGTCGCTACCCACGGTGACGATCTGGCCGCGGGTGTGGCTGGGGGGGATGACGGCGTCGAGGTAGCCGCGTTCGGCGGCGATGTAGGGGTTGACGAGGGTGTCTTCGTATT
>NZ_NOZF01000143.1:45821-73313 GCF_002258565.1 Rhodococcus sp. 05-2254-6 | reverse complement strand
GCGCAGCCGTCGTCGCGTCGAGCCTGGGCATCATCGCCCACACCCACCCGGCCGGTCCGGTGCGCGCGAAGGCCAGCGGGGTCTGGGGTGCGAGCGTGGGTGCAGGCATCGCTCTCGGCCCTCTGCTCGCCGCCGTACTGGATCGCTCGGCGAGTTGGCGTACGGCCTACGTGGTGCTCGCGATCGCCACGCTCGCACTCGCCGTCGCCGCGCATGTGCTCGTCGAAGAATCCAGGTCCGACGCCCCCCGCGGCCTCGATCCGGTCGGCGCGTTGCTGTTGGCGACGGGCATCGCCGCGTTGCTGGCCGCCTTGGTCGAGGGCAGGCAGGGCTGGACAGCCATGGCCCCGATCATCTTGTTCGTGCTGGCCGCCCTGTTGCTGGGCGCGTTCATGGTCCTCGAATTGCGCAGTGCCGCTGCGATGCTCGATCTCACCCTCTTCCGACACCCACCGTTTCTGGCCGCCACCGTCGCCGCGCTGGCCACCGGCGGCGGCATCATCGCCCTGATGTCGTACATGCCCGGATTCCTCGGAACCGTACTGGGAATCGACGCGCTCGGTGCCGCCCTGCTGCTGTTCGGTTGGTCGGCCACGTCCGTGGTCACCGCCTTACTGGCCCGCAGGCTGCCTGCGTCGCTGAGCGGTCGAACGCAACTCGCCGTCGGGCTGGTGGGCGTCGCGATCGGCATGCTGATGCTGACGGGGTTGTCCGAGAACGCATCCTGGCCACGGTTGCTTCCCGGCCTGCTCGTGGCCGGAGTCGCCAGCGGCGTACTCAACGCTGCGCTCGGCCGCGAGGCGGTGGCCAGCGTTCCCGCCGGACGAGGCGGCATGGGCAGCGGTGCCAACAACACTGCGCGCTACGTCGGGTCCGCTATCGGGGTCACCGTCGTTGCGGTGGTTGCCGTTCCGGCCGGGAGTGGAGCCGGCGGAATGACCCAAGCGATCAGCCAGAACGACGCCGGCGGACTGGTGCAGGGCTGGAACACCGCAGCTTTGGTCACCGCTGCGATATCGGTTCTCGGGGCCGTGGTGGTGTCGTTCTCACGCACCCGGCGGTAGCGAGTATTCCTGCTCCGGCCTCCCGGTCGATCCGTATCGCAGCTGCATGCGCAACCGGCCCTTGGACACCAGGGTTGCCAGATAACGCTGCGCTGTCGCGCGTGAAATGCCGATGGCTGCAGCAACTTCGCCCGCCGACATCGGGTCGGCCGTCGTGCGCACCGCATCGAGCACCAGGTCACGGGTCACGGACTGCGAGGACGGCAGCGGCGCGGCCGCGCGCGGGCGCAGCGCGTCGAGTCCGCCGTCGATGTCGGCCTGGGTCAGCTCCTCCGAACGGTCCAGAGCAGTCCGGTACGTCAGATACCCGGTGAGGCGGTCGATCAACGCCGATCGCGGAAACGGCTTGATCAGATATGTCCAGGCACCCGCGGTCATGGCCGCGCGCACCGTCTGTTGATCGGCTGCTGCCGAGAGCACCACTGCGTCGCAGGCGAGTTCGCGCACCAGGTCGATTCCCGATCCGTCGGGCAGATAGACGTCGACCAGCGCCAGATCGAACGACTGCGACGACGCCAACTCCCGAGCCTGAGCGACACTCGTCGCGACTGCGGCGACCTCGTAGTTGTCGAGTGAATTCACCAGTGCCGCATGCAGATCTGCAACCCGGAAATCGTCGTCCACGACCAGCACTCTCATTGCGAGACCTCATCTGCCTGTAGCGCATCCGGTATCGACGCGATGAACACCGCGCCTCCTCGTTCGTTCTCCTCGGTGATCTGCCCACCGGCATCGGCCAGCGTCACGTCGCCACCGCGGGTGCGCGCGATCTGCCGACTCAGCGCCAGGCCCACTCCCCGACCGCCCGGCGATTCTTCGGTCGACTTGGTCGAGACCCCCTCGACGAACACCTGCTCGGGTGCCAGGTCCACCCCGTCACCGGAATCGAGAACCACGATGTGCAACGTCGAACCGTCCTGTACCAGTTCCACTTCCACCTCGGCCGGCCGCCTCACTCCCAGCCTGGCAGCATCGATCGCATTGTCGACGAGATTGCCCAGCACCGTGGTCACGTCGACGGGGACGGCCACTTCGCCGCCGACCCAGGTGTTCTCCCCCAACACCAACCGCACTCCGCTCTCCCGCGCATGCGCGGCCTTCGCCGTCAGAAACGACCGCAGATAGGCGTCGGACACGGCGTCGATACCCTCGATGGATTCCGATCTCGCTCCGACACCGAGGATCTCGTCGATGTACTGCGACGCCCGATCCGGGTGACCCTCGTGCAGCAGTCCACTGACCAGATGCATCCGATTCGCGAACTCATGACGCTGCGCGCGCAGCACAGCGGACATCGACTGCACCGCGTCGAGCTGACGCGTCAGCGTCTCCACGTCGGTTCGGTCGCGCACGGTCAGCACCGTACCCAGATCACGATTGTCGCGCAGCACTTTTCGGGCGGCCGCAATGACCACGACCTCGTTCACGGCCGCGAGAACCGGCTCGGACGTCGGCGATTCGATGACCTCGAGCAGCCTCGGGGTCAGACCGATGTCCTCGATGCGCATCCCCGGTCTACCGTCGATCGAGAGCAGGGTGCGCGCCTCGTCGTTGACGACCGTGACGACTCCGTCGGGGTCGATGGCGACGACACCCTCACCGATTCCGTGCAACACCGCTTCTTGTTCCCGCACCAGCTCGGCGAGCTCCTCCGGCTCGAGCCCCAGAGTCAGCCGTTTCCATCTGCGCGCCAACAGAGTCGAGCCGATCAGCCCGAGCAGCAGTACGGCACCGGTCACCAACGCGCCGTTGATCAGATCTTTCACCAACTCGGTGCGCACGGCCGTCGTGGAGATGCCCACGCTCACTTCACCGATCACCACGTCGGTCGAACCGAGCGCCAGTACAGGCACTTTCGCGCGTACGGAGTCGCCGAGGGTGCCGCGCTCCTGCTCGACCACCTCGTTGCCCGCCAGCGCCCCCGAGGGATCGGTACTCACCCGCTGACCCAGAACTGTCGGATCGGGATGCGCCAACCGCAGACCCCGATCGTCGGTGATGACGACGAACAGTGCGTCGGTGCGCATTCGGGCACCCTCGGCCGCACGCTGCAGCGCTCCGCCTGCCAACACTCCCGCAGGCGCGGCGTCGGTGCCTGCGGTGTCCACGGCAGAGAACTGCTCGACGAGCGAACGCACCTCCGGGTCCGACGCCACCGTCCGCGCAACGGCCAGCGCACGTTCGCCGTATTCCTCGCTCGCCTGGCTGCCACTGCTGATGGCGAAGACCCCGAACGCCACCGCCAGAGCTACCGCCACCAGCGCTGCCTGCAACAACAGCACCTGAGTCCTCAATCGCACCCACCCAGGCTATGCGCGGAGCGGGCTCGAGCACAATGCGCAAAAGGCTCTTTTCGTTGCTTGCGCGGGTAGTGCGCACAACAGCGAACATGTGATGCCGGTTACGTAACTTCAGTCACACAACCGGTCCGACCGGACCCACCTCACACATTCGAGAAGGAGTGCACGATGTTGGTGATACTCGGCTTCCTGATGGTAGCCGCCTTCATGTTCTTGATCCTGACCAAGAGAGCCACGCCCGTCGTCGCACTCACCCTCGTACCCGTCATCTTCGGTCTGCTGGCCGGCGCCGGACTCGGCATCGGTGACATGATCACCGACGGCATCAAGTCCCTGGCCCCCACTGCAGCCCTGCTGTTCTTCGCCATCATCTTCTTCGGAATCATGATCGACGTCGGACTGTTCGACCCGCTGGTGCGCGGCATCCTGCGCCTCGTGCGAAACGACCCGATGAAACTCGTTGTCGGAACAGCCATTCTGGCCATGGTCGTCTCGCTCGACGGTGACGGCTCCACCACGTTCATCATCGTCACGTCCGCGCTGCTGCCGCTGTACCTCAAACTCGGTGTCAGCCCGGTCATTCTGACCGTCGTCGCCGGTCTCGCCAACGGCACGATGAACATCATCCCGTGGGGCGGCCCGACGGTGCGCGCCGCATCCGCTCTCGGCATCTCCCCGTCCGACGTCTTCGTTCCGATGGTCCCTTCGATGATCGTCGGCCTGATCATCGTGCTGCTCTTCGCCGTGCATCTGGGCATCATGGAGCGTCGCCGCATCGGCAAGTTGATCTACGAACCCGAACTGGTGGCCTCCGGTGGCGGCGGCAGTATCCGTAAGGGCGGCAAGGGAACCGGCGGATCAGGCACCGGCGGATCGGACGACTCCGGCGAATCGGGTCAGTTCTTCGACGGCCTGGACCCCAATCGCGACACGCTGCGCCCGAAGTTGCTGTGGTTCAACGCTGCTCTGACGGTCATCCTGCTTGTCATCCTCGTCATGGACATCCTGCCCATCCCGGTGCTGTTCATGATCGCTGCCTCGATCGCTCTGACGGTCAACTTCCCCAAGGTCAAGGAACAGGGCGACGCGATCGCACGGCACTCGTCCTCCATCGTCTCCGTGGTCGCCATGGTGCTCGCCGCAGCAATTCTCACCGGCGTCTTCCAGGGCACCGGCATGGTCGAGGCCATGGCCGAGTGGCTGCTCAACGTCATCCCGGCGGGCATGGGCCCGTACCTGGCCGTCATCACCGGCATCCTGAGCATCCCGCTGACGTTCTTCATGACCAACGACGCCTTCTACTTCGGCATCCTCCCGGTGTTGACCGAGACTGCGAGCAAGTACGGCATCGACCCCGTCGAGATGGCCCGTGCGTCGATCACCGGTCAGCCCGTCCACCTGCAGAGCCCGCTGGTTCCGGCCATCCTGCTGCTGGTCACCCTCGCCGGAGTGTCGCTGGCCGATCACCACAAGAAGGTGCTGTGGCGAGCTGTGGTCGTCTCCCTCGCGATGCTGGCCGTCGGCATCCTCCTCGGCCAGATCCCGTTCGGCTGATCCCCCACCCCACTCGTCGTAGGAGAAACTGTCATGACCGTTGGCGTACTGCACAACAATTCACCCGAGGGCCGCGCAGCACTGGCGGCCGCAGTGCGAGAAGCCCGCATTCGAGAGACGGACCTCGTCGTCCTGCACGCACTCTCCGGATCGGCCGAGCCCTCCGCCGAGGCGGCCGAGACGCAGGCAGTGTCCACGTCGGTGGAGACCGCTCTGGCCGATATCGATCACGCCGACGCCGTCTCCTGGACCGTGGCGGTGGGCCGGCCCGATCCCGATGCCGTCAACACCCTGCTGACCTTGGTCGAAGAGCAGAAGTCCGAGATCCTGGTGGTCGGCTCCCGACACCGCTCGGCGGTCGGAAAGTTTCTGATGGGACAGACCATTCAGCGTCTGCTCCTCGAGATTCCGGTCCCGGTTCTTCTGGTCAAGTCCGGAGCGTGAGTGCTCCGAAACGGATGAGACGAATACTGGGGAACAGCCTCCGATGGATCGGCCTCGCGGCCGTATCCGTCGGGGGCTGGGCCCTTTTCGCGGCCCTGGGCCTGACGGCACCGTCGTTGTTCGCGGCCCTCGTCGTCGCCGTGGTGTTCGCTCTGACCGGCCTCGGCCCGGCTGCGGTACCGCGCCCGGCGTCGATGGCAGCGCAGGGCACGCTGGCCGTCACCATCGGCCTCATGCTCGACACCGACACTCTCGGCGCGTTGGGCGAGAACTGGATTCCCGCCGTTCTCGTCGGTGCCGGGACGCTGGTCGTCAGCGCCGGTTGCGGCGCACTGCTCGCCCTGCATCGCGATGTCGACCCCGTCACCGGAGCACTGTCCCTGATCGCCGGTGGCGCAACGGGTCTGGTGTCCATCGCCCGAGAACTCGGCGGGGACGAGCGAATCGTGGCCGTGGTGCAGTACCTGCGCGTCGCGCTCGTGGTGGTCACCATGCCGCTGATCGTCACCTTCGCCTTCCACACCGACACCGGCGGCGGAGCAGGCGCGGACGATACGGCGACGACGCCCTGGTACATCGGCACGGCCTTTCTGATCGCCGCCGTCATCGCCGGAATCGTTCTGGCGCGGCTCATCCGACTGCCCGCGCCGGCGACACTCGGACCGCTGATCGTCGCCGGTGCCTGCGAACTGCTCGGATGGCCCGTCGACATCTCGGTGCCCACGGTGCTGCTGCCGGTGGCGTTCATCGTCATCGGATGGCAAGCGGGGCTCGCCTTCACCGTGTCGAGCCTGCGGGCCATCGGTCGTATCTTCCCGTGGGCCGCGCTGCTGGTGCTCTCGATCGGGTTGGTGTGCGCGCTGTTCGGCTGGGCGCTGTCTGCGATCACCGGGGTCAGCATGCTCACCGGGTACCTTGCGACCACACCCGGCGGCCTGGCCGCCGTGCTCGCCGTGTCTGCGACCACGGGGTCGGATGTCACCTTCGTCGCGTGTGTTCAGGTGATCCGACTGGTGTCGATGCTCGTGGCCGCGCCACTCGCCGCAGCCGCGTACACGAAACTGGCCGAGCGCAAGAAAGCCAGGACAGCGAGCGAATCAACCGTCGGCGCGGGGTAATTCGACCCGGAAGGTCGCACCCTGACCGGGGGCACTCTGCACCCGAACGGTGCCGTTGTGCGCCGCCACCAAGGCCGCGACGATCGAGAGCCCGAGCCCGCTGCCGCCGCTCTCGCGCGTCCGGGAGGAGTCGGCTCGATAGAAGCGCTCGAACACGTGCGCCGCCTCTTCCTCGCCCAGCCCGGGGCCGGTGTCCTGGACTTCGAGCAGTACCGAGGACTGGGTGGTCCCGACGCAGACGGTGATCGACGCCGATTCGGGTGTGTGCCGCACCGCGTTTCCGACGAGGTTCGCCAGTACCTGGCGCAGCCGAGCGTCGTCGCCGCTGACCTCGGGTATTCCCGGCCCTGCCAACACTTTCAGCGAGATGTCCCGCGCGGGTGAGACCGCCTTGGCGTCGTGCACGGCATCGGCGGCGATGGTCAGTAGGTCGACGCGACGCATGTCGAGCGGGCGTTGCGCGTCGAGTCGCGCGAGCATCAGCAGGTCTTCGACGAGCAGGCCCATCCGCGCCGATTCGCCCTCGATACGCGTCATCAGCAACGAGATGTCGCTCATCGCGCCCTGCCGATACAACTCGGCGAATCCGCGGATCGTCGTCAGCGGGGTACGCAGTTCGTGGCTGGCGTCGGCGACGAAGCGGCGCATCCGATCCTCGGACGCACGAGCCGCCTCCTCCGAGGCCGCAGTTGCCGCGAATGCCCGCTGAATCTGCGAAAGCATTCCGTTGAGGGCCAACGACAATCGGCCCACCTCGGTCTTCTCACTCCACTCGGGAACCCGTCGATGCAGATCTCCGGCAGCGATGGCCGCGGCCGTCGTCTCCACTTCACGCAACGGTCGCAGACTGCGTCGCACCACGAAGTAGGCGATCACGGCCAGGGCCAGCAACACGGCGGCGCCGATGTAGAACTGCAGCACCACGAGCCGGCTGACGGTCTGTTGGTTGGCGCTGAGCGACATGCCCACGGTGGTGGACCCCTCGCTGTTGGTCACCGTGATCACCCGCCACTCCTTCGACGGGTCGCCCTCGGAACCGACGGTCTTCGGAGTTGCCGACGGCGCACCGGACAGGTCCGGAACACTCTCGGCCACATCGTTGATCGGGCCCCGGACGGTACCGTCGTTGGCCACGGACCGAACGAAGAAGTTCGTCGGCGGGCGGTTCGGGTTGGGTTCGTCGATCGGAAAGGGCGGGCGTTCGCCACCCGGTTTCGCCCATCCCTGGGACGCTTCGACCAGTTGACTGTCCAGGCGACGCATCAGGGACGACTCGAGCGAGGACGTCACCGCCACCCCGGACGCCAGCAGGCCCAGCCCGACCAGGAGCAGCAACGCCGCGACCAAGGTGAAACGCAGCGGCAGGCTCCGAATCCGACCTCGAACGGCCGTCACCGTGGCTGGCGCATGACGTAGCCGACGCCTCGCAGTGTGTGAATCAAGCGATTGTCTCCGGTATCGACCTTGCGACGTAGATACGACACATACGACTCCACCACTCCCACTTCACCACCGAAGTCGTAGTGCCACACGTGATCGAGGATTCGCGGCTTGCTCAGCACGGTTCCCGCGTTCACCATGAAGTACCGCAGCAGCGTGAACTCGGTGGGCGAGAGCGAGATCGGCTCACCTGCCTTCCACACCTCGTGGGTGTCGTCGTCGAGTTCGATGTCCGCGAACGCAACTCGCGACGGCTGCGCGTCCTCGCTCTTGCCGGACCGGCGCAGGATCACTCGGAGTCGGGCCACCACTTCCTCGAGCGAGAACGGCTTGGTGACGTAGTCGTCCGCACCGAGGGTCAGCCCGGTCACCTTGTCTTCCACCGAGTCACGCGCGGTCAGGAACAGGGCAGGCGCATCGATTCCGTCGGCCCGCAGTCGACGCAGCAGACCGAACCCGTCCATGCCGGGCATCATCACGTCGAGAATGAGAGCCTCGGGCCTGAAGTTGCGCGCCTTGTCGAGAGCCTCGGGACCGGACGACGCAGTCGCCACCTCGAATCCCTGGTACCTCAGGCTGACCGACAGCAGTTCGACGATGGTCGGTTCGTCGTCGACGATCAGGACTCTGGCCTCGGGTGTCTCGCTCACGGTGTCCATCTTCGCGCGAGATGCTGCTCGTTCGCTGGACTCTCGCTGTGAGGTTGCTGTGAGCCACCCACAACGAAGTTGCCGCGAGCCACCGACAACGAGGTTGCCGCGAGCCACCGACAACGAGGTTGCCGCGAGCCACCGACGACACAGCCCAGCCACAGGGGGCATGATGGCAGCGATGCTCGACGCGAAGACCGACGGCCGAATCATGACTCGGTCTCCCGTGTCATCCATGCACGTATTCGCAACTCTGCTCGTATTGGGCATCGTCTTCGGTGCCGATATCGCGCGATGGGTCGACTCGTCCCCTGCGCTGAAGACCGGCGCGACGGTGTTCACCGGGATCTTCGTGCAGGCGACGCCGTTCCTGGTGCTCGGAGTACTCGTCAGTGGAAGTATCGCCGCGTTCGTCTCGCCGTCGGTGCTGCGACGAGTGGTCCCGAAGAACGAAACGGCTGCCGTCGGAGTGACGGGACTGGCCGGAATGGCGCTGCCCGGTTGTGAGTGCGGTGCCGTTCCCGTCTCGCGTCGGCTGATGGATCAGGGTGTTCCGGCATCGGCCGCCCTCGCGTTCCTGCTGTCGGCGCCGGCGATCAACCCGGTCGTCCTGGTCTCGACCGCGGTGGCTTTTCCCGGCGAACCCGGCATGGTTCTCGCGCGGTTCCTCGGCTCGCTCGCCACTGCACTGGTGATGGGTTGGCTGTGGACTCGATTCGGCAAGGCGGAGTGGATCACCGCGCGGCTGGCCGCTCGCGGACACGATCACGACCGCTCGAAGTGGGAGACGTTCCGCGAGTCGGCGCGTGCTGACCTGCTTCAGGCCGGGGCATTTCTCGTGTTCGGTGCCGCGGCCGCCGCCCTGCTGCATCTGGTGATTCCGGACTGGGTGTTCGCCCATCTCGCCGGGCAGTTGCTGCTGTCGATCCTGGTGATGGCCGTACTCGCGGTGATTCTGGCGCTGTGTTCGGAGGCCGATGCGTTCGTTGCCGCCAGCATGTCGATGCTGCCGCTGCTTCCGCGGTTGGTCTTCCTGGTGGTCGGACCTGCCGTCGACGTCAAGCTGATGGCGATGCAGGCGGGCAGTTTCGGACGCGGGTTCGTCGCACGTTTCGCCCCGCTGACGTTCGTCGTCGCGATCGCGTGTGCCTCGGTGTGCGGCTACCTCGTTCTGGGAGCGCGATGAAGCGCGAGGTGCAGAACCTTCTGCTGTTTCTCCTCGGCGGAGCCATGGTCAAGATTTCGTTGGACGGCAGCTTTGTGCGATACGTCAAACCGTCGCTGCATCCGTATCTGCTGACTGCCGGCGTGTTGATCGTGCTCCTGGCGGCCGCGTCGATCGTGGCCGACATCCGCCGCGGTGGGCCGGCCGACGACGGGCACGATCATGATTCGCGTCCGTACTGGCTGCTGTTGGTCCCGCTCGCGGTCATCCTGTTCGTCGCACCGCCCGCGCTGGGTGTCTCCGCGGTCGGCGATCGATCCGTCACCTCGGCGGCCGATCGTCAGCGGACAGCGTTTCCACCTCTCCCGGACGAGCGCGCGCCCGAGGTTCCGTTGCTCGATGTCGTACAACGCGCGGTCAGAGACACCGAAGGCAGCCTCGACGGACGGGAGATTCGCGTCACCGGATTCGCCGTCGCCACCGCGAACGGAGGCTCGCCGCGCGCCGACGGCACGACGGACGGCATCGATCTCGCTCGCATTCTCATCATCTGCTGCGCGGCCGACGCCAGGTCCGTTCGCATCCACCTCGACGCAGGTAGCGCGTCTCTCGACGACATTTCGGACGGCACCTGGCTGCGGATATCGGGGACCGTCGACGCGGCCACAGCGACGGAGAACACTGCGTTCACACCCACGATGACCGTCTCGACGGTCGAGCGAATCGACGCGCCCGCGAACACGTACGCGTACTGACAGCCCGAAACCCATGGCCACTACCGCCCCGAATTGGTACGATCGTACAAGTCACTTCCGACAATCGGACGAGCGCACCGTACCCGAACAGCGACAAGACGGTGCAAGGAGTGATTTTCGTGGCTTGGCTCATTCTCGTCGTCTCCGGCGTTCTCGAAGCGATCTGGGCGACCGCGCTCGGTAAGTCCGAGGGCTTCACCAAACTCGGACCGTCCGTCGTCTTCGGAGTCGCAGTGGTTCTCAGCATGATCGGTCTCGCGGTCGCGATGCGGTCGTTGCCCACCGGTACCGCCTACGCCGTCTGGGTGGGAATCGGTGCCACCCTCACCGTCGCGTACGCCATGATCACCGGCGAAGAAGCTGCGTCTCTGCTCAAGGTGGCGCTTCTGGTCGGCATCGTCGGATGCGTCGTGGGACTGAAGGTTCTTCACTGATTTTCCGAGCTACGAGCAGTTACAGTAAAACGATGAACTGGGTGTCAGCGATCACACTGCCCGCGCGCGCCGGAATTGCCATCGCCGAGCAGGCGATCGGCGTCGCGGAGGTCGCGCTGGCGACCACCAGGATGGCCCTGGCCACCGGTGCGTCCGGCACCGCAGGAGTGGCCTCGCTCGCCAATCCACGCGGCGGCACGATGCAACTGCTCGCCCAGCTCGGCCAGCTCACCTCCGACGACCGCGCCCTGGGTAACGCACTCAAGGAAGGCGGACCCTTGGACCGCCTTCTCGCCCAGGGCGGCGTCGTCGACCGCCTCACTTCCGAGGACGGCACCCTCGAGCGGTTGCTCTCCCCGGGTGGCCCGGTAGAGCGAATTCTCGCTCCGGGCGGCCCCTTGGACCGGCTGCTCGCCGAGGACGGACCGCTCGAACGACTGCTCGCCGAAGGCGGTCTGCTCGACCGCATCACCGCCACCAACGGACCGCTCGAACGACTGACGGCCAAGGACGGCCCGCTCGAGGTGCTCACGCGTCAGGACGGCCTGATCGAGCGTGCCATCGCCGAGGAGGGCATCCTCGAAACTCTGCTCGCCGAGGACGGTGCCATCGAGCGACTGACAGCCAAGGGCGGACCGCTCGATCAGCTGGTCAAGCTGTCGGAGACACTGACGTCGGTGGCCCCGAACATCGAGCGGATGAGCATCTCGATCGACATCCTGCAGGATTCCGTGGAGATCCTCTCGGCTGCGGTCCACCCACTGGGCGAGCTGGTCGGCCGACTCCCGAGTCGCTGGCTCAAGAGCGGGAAACAGTCGGTTCACGAGTTGCACTGACGCCCCGGCCCCTCCGGCGAAGATTCTCGACTCTCGGAGCTGCGGCGTCGACTTGTTGTTAGCGCTCACACTGGTGAGCGGGGGTGCAGAAAATAAACTTTGACAATGCCGATGTTATCGCTCACACTTTCGTCTTGATGTGATGTGCGGCACAGACGAGGCCACTCTCCACCAACTTCGAGATCTGATTTCACCGAGCAGGGAGAAACGATGAAGTTTCGACATCTACCCATGGCCGCGGCCGCGGTGGCACTGGCCATCACGGTCACCGCATGCGGATCGAGCACCAAGACGGCGGACGTCCAGCCGGCCGACGGCGGAAGCACGGCGGGCGCGCTGATCGGCGTGACGATGCCGACCAAGTCCTCGGCTCGATGGATCGCCGACGGCGACAATCTCAAGAGCGCGCTCGAAGGACAGGGCTACAAGGTCGATCTGCAGTACGCGGAGAACGATATTCCCACCCAGGTGAATCAGATCGAGAACCAGATCACCCAGGGCGCAAAGCTTCTCATCGTGGCCTCGGTGGACGGCACCGCGATCACCACCCAGTTGCAGGAAGCCAAGGACAACGGCATCGGCGTCATCGCGTACGACCGCCTCATCCGCAACTCCCCCAACGTCGACTACTACGCGACGTTCGACAACTACAAGGTCGGCGTCGACCAGGCCACGTCTCTGCTCGTCGGCCTCGGATTGAAGAACGAGGACGGCACCGAAAAGGCCGACGCCCCAGCGGGTCCGTTGAACATCGAGGTCTTCGCCGGTTCTCCCGACGACAACAACGCCACGTTCTTCTTCGACGGCGCGATGGAGACTCTGCAGCCGTACTTGGACGACGGAACACTGAAGATCGGCAGCGGCGAATCCGACTTCGAGACGGCCGCAACACTGCGCTGGGATCCGGCGACCGCGCAGAAGCGCATGGAGGATCTGCTCACCAAGACGTACTCCTCGGGCCAGAAGGTTCAAGGCGTGCTCTCGCCGTACGACGGACTGTCGATCGGAATCCTCTCCGCGCTCAAGAGCAACGGCTACGGCACAGCAGGGCAGCCCTACCCGATCGTCACCGGTCAGGATGCCGAGGTGCCGTCGGTGAAGTCGATCATCGCCGACGAGCAGTACTCCACGATCTACAAGGACACCCGGCAACTGGCCGAGGTCACGATCGCGATGGCTCAATCCATGCTCGACGGTCAGACGCCCGAGACGAACAACACGACGGACTACGACAACGGCGAGAAGGTCGTTCCGGCGTACCTGCTGCAGCCCGAGATCGTCAACAAGGGCAACTACGAGCAGCTGCTGGTCGAAGGCGGCTACTACACCGAGGATCAGTTGAAGTGAGTTCGGAGATGACGAGCCCGATCTTGGAGATGCGCGGCATCACCAAGACGTTTCCCGGCGTGAAGGCGCTGCAGGATGTCACTCTCTCGGTCAATCGCGGCGAGATCCACGCGATCTGCGGTGAGAACGGCGCCGGAAAGTCGACGCTCATGAAGGTGCTGTCGGGTGTGTATCCACACGACACATTCGACGGCGAGATCGTGTTCGACGGTCGCGCCTGCGAGTTCTCCGACATCCGGAGCAGCGAGGCCGAGGGCATCGTCATCATCCATCAGGAACTCGCGCTGAGTCCGTACCTGTCCATCGCCGAGAACATCTTTCTCGGCAACGAGCGGTCCAGGCGCGGGTTCATCGACTGGAACCGAACCAATTCCGAGGCCGCAGCCCTACTGAATCGGGTAGGGCTGCGGGAGAACCCGGTCACCGTGGTCAACGATCTCGGGGTCGGCAAGCAGCAACTCGTCGAGATCGCCAAGGCGTTGTCCAAGGACGTCACGCTGCTGATTCTCGACGAACCGACTGCAGCACTGAATGATTCGGACTCGGCTCACCTGCTCGACCTGCTTCGCGGTCTGCGAGACGAGGGAATCACGTGCGTGATCATCTCGCACAAGCTCAACGAGATCGCGGCCGTCGCCGACCGCACCACGATCATTCGTGACGGCCGAACCATCGAGACGTTGGACATGCGCAGCCCCGAGGTCACCGAGGATCGCATCATCTCGCTGATGGTCGGCCGCGATCTCGAGCACCGGTTCCCACCACACGAATCCACTGTGGGAGAGGAAGTTCTGCGTATCGAGGACTGGACCGTGCACAGCCCGACCCAGCACGGCCGAACCGTCGTCGACGGAGCGAATCTGACGCTGCGCCGGGGTGAGATCGTCGGCCTGGCCGGGCTGATGGGTGCCGGACGCACCGAATTGGCCATGAGTGTCTTCGGACGCAGTTACGGCATCGACATCTCGGGGCGACTGTACAAGTACGGCAAGGAAATACACGTCAAATCCGTCAGCGACGCCCTTCATCACGGAATCGCGTACGCCACCGAGGACCGAAAGCGCTACGGCCTCAACCTGATCGACGACATCAAACGCAACATCTCCACTGCGGCACTCGACAAACTGGTGACCGGTGGCTTCGTCGACGACAACCAGGAATACAAGGTGGCCGAGGGCTTCCGGAAGAGCATGAACATCAAGGCACCGAACGTCTCTGCCGTCGTCGGCAAGCTCTCCGGCGGCAATCAGCAGAAAGTCGTGCTGAGCAAGTGGATCTTCAGCGATCCCGACGTGCTCATCCTCGACGAACCGACGCGAGGAATCGACGTCGGCGCGAAGTTCGAAATCTATTCGATCATCAACGATCTCGCCGACGCAGGCAAGACAATTCTGGTGATCTCCTCCGAGCTACCGGAACTGCTCGGACTGTGCGACCGGATCTACGCGCTGTCCGCAGGCCGGATCACCGGTGAGGTGACTCGCGAGGACGCGACACAGGAATCCCTCATGCACCTCATGACCCGTGGAACAGGAGTACTTCGATGAACCAGCTGTCGACCGTACGGGGGCTGCTCACGCGAAACCTCCGCCAGAGCGGGATCTTCATCGCGTTCGCGTTGATCATCCTGCTGTTCACCGTTCTCACCGGCGGCCAACTGCTGGTCCCGCAGAACATCAGCAACATGGTGGTCCAGAACTCGTACATCCTCATCCTGGCCATCGGCATGGTCGTGATCATCATCGCGGGCCACATCGACCTGTCCGTCGGATCGGTTGTCGCGGCGACCGGAGCGATCTCGGGTGTGCTGATGGTTCAGCAGAACGTGCCGTGGCCTCTTGCGGTGCTCATCACGCTGATCATCGGCGGTCTGATCGGAGCCTGGCAGGGCTATTGGGTTGCGTACTTCGGCATTCCGGCATTCATCGTGACCCTGGCCGGCATGCTCATCTTCCGCGCGGTCACCCTCATCGTTCTCGGTAACCAGGGCATCGGACCGTTCCCCGGACCCGTACGTACTCTCTCCAACGGCTTCCTCCCCGGCTTCCTGGGCAACGTGGGACTCGGGCCGCTCGGGGGTGCGGACATCTTCACCCTGCTCGTCGCGATCCTCGCTGTTGCCGGAATCGTGTTCACGCAGTGGCGTTCTCGGACTGGTCGGCAGAAGTACGGGCAGGCCGTCGACGCGATGCCCCTGTTCCTGCTCAAGATGGTTCTGGCCGGCGGTCTGGTTCTCGCCGTCGCCGTCCAGCTGGCGCGCTTCAAGAACCTGCCGTACGTGCTGATCCTTCTCGCCGTACTGGTGATGGGCTATTCGACGCTGGCAGGCCGGACGGTGTTCGGTCGGCACGTGTACGCCATCGGCGGAAACATCCACGCCGCATCGCTGTCCGGCATCAAGGTCAAGCCGGTCACCTTCTGGATCTTCGTGAACATGGGCGTACTGTCCGCCCTCGCCGGAATCATCTTCGCCGGCCGCCTCAATCAGGCGGGCCCCACCGCAGGCAACGGCTTCGAGCTCGACGCGATCGCGGCGGCATTCATCGGCGGTGCAGCAGTGCAGGGCGGCGTCGGCCGCATCGTCGGCGCGCTCACCGGTGGACTCATCATCGCCGTGATCAACAGCGGAATGTCGCTCATCGGTTCGCCCAGCGAACGCGTTCAGCTGGTCAAGGGCCTGGTACTCCTCGCCGCAGTGGCATTCGACATCTGGACCAAGCGCCGAGCAGCGAGCGGTAAGGGCAACAAGGGCGACAAAGCTGCGCCTCCGAGCAGCTATCTGGGAGTGCCTGTGCCGGCCGAGATGTTCTCCGGTGCCGAGCCAGGCAAGCCTGCGCCCACCACGACCGGTTCCGCGGTGACAACACCCACGTAATCCACACAGTCGCGGGCACCACCGGCCCGGGCATGCTGTGATTGTCTTCGATCACGAAGGGAGGCTCGGAAGATGACACCCACTCGCGGACCCGCCATGACCGATGTCGCCCGTCTCGCCGGCGTGTCCCATCAGACCGTCTCCCGCGTCATCAACGGTCATCCCAACGTGACCGAAGCGACGAGAACCAAAGTGCATCAGGCGATCTCGGAACTCGGCTATCGACCGAACACTGCTGCCCGCGCTCTGGTCACCGGCCGCAGCAAGACCATCGGAATCGTCGGGACCGGAAACGCTCTCTACGGTCCGGTGTCGACGCTGTACAGCGTCGAGTACGCAGCCCGTCACGCCGGCTACTCCGTGGTGGTCGGCGTCCCCACCTCGTTCGACGAGGCAGCCATCATCACCTGTGTGCGCCGGTTGCAGAAGCAGGGTGTCGACGGCGTCGTCGTCATCGCGCCTCTGCGAACCGACGGCGGCGACATCGCCGATCTGGCCGGGGAACTCCCACTCGTCGCCGTGGAGGGTTCGCCTGCCGGTGATCTGGCCGTCGTCTCGGTGGACCAGATCGCCGGAGCCAGGGCCGCAACCAGTCACCTGCTCTCGCTCGGACACAGCGCCGTGTGGCACGTTGCCGGACCGCTGGGCTGGTACGAGGCCGGCGACCGCGTCACCGGATGGCGGATGGCCCACGAGGAAGCAGGCATCGAACCGCCGCCCACCCTCAGCGGCGATTGGACTGCGAAATCAGGGTTCCGGGCCGGCAGCGAACTGGCCGTCGACGCCGACGTCACCGCAGTGTTCGCAGGCAACGACTCCATGGCACTCGGGGTGCTCCGCGCGCTGAACGTCCACGGAAAGCGAGTACCGCAGGACGTCAGCGTCGTCGGCTTCGACGATGTCCCCGACGCCGAATTCTTCTCACCGCCCCTGACCACCATTCGCCAGGAATTCACCGACGTCGGTGTACGAAGCGTCGAAATTCTGCTCGATCAGATCGACACCGGAAACCGAAGCACCAGGCGTTCGAGCATCGAACCGACCCTGGTGATCCGATCCAGCACCGGCACCCCACGTGCATGAAAACTCGTAGCCTGCTACGAGTTTTCGCTCACTTGGGTCGTTCCGCGGGCTCCACTCCTGCTCACGTGCGGCGGAGCCGCTCCAATGCGCAGTTGGATCTCGACGAGTAGACGTGCGTCGGAATCGGTGAGATCGAGGTCCAGGATCTGCTCGACGCGGCGAATGCGGTAGCGCAGGGTGTTCGGGTGAATGTGCAATCGCTCGGCGGCAGCCCGAACGTCGCCGAAGCACGCCAGGTACGTCTCGAGACTCTCGCGCATTCTGGAGTCATTGGTGGCGTCGTATCGGTCGAGGGCGGCGAGGCGCGGGTCTCGCAGCTGTTCGTGATTGGTGATCAGTTCCAGGATTTCGCCCAGCAACACCGAGGTTCTCGACTCCTCCAGCGTCGTGACCCGCACCTCGCCGGTGGTGCCGTCGAGAACTCGGTCGACCTCGAACCTGGCCACGGCCACGCCCTCGAGATCGGCGATCGGGGCTGCGACCGCAGCGCGCAACGCCATCGAGGTACGCGTCTCGATCCGTCCGACGGCGTCGGCGGTCCACGCCGCAATCCCCGTGCCCGACGCCACCCCGGGAAACAGCGCGTAGATTCTCTCACCGATGGTGGTGACCAATGAGTCTCGTCGAAAAGCGCTGGCGTGCAGTCGAACAGATGGTGCCAGGGCGCTGATCTCGAAGTCTCCGCAGGCCGCGAATCCGACGACCGCCGCGGAACCCGAGGTGGGTATCGACAGCGCAGACGCCAGCGACGGGATATCGACACCGCCGCCCCTTGCCCCGAGCAGGCGCTGAATCTGCAGGGCCTCGTTGGTCGGGGCGTTAGCGATGCGGGTGATCAGTCGGGCCGCGACAGCGGAGGCACCGCGCAGTACCGCGTCGGCGTCCGAGGCGAGCGGGAGGGAACCCTGCTGCACCCAGATCGTCCCGAGAGTCGTCGGGCTGCCGGTCATGCGACGAATCCCGACTGCGAGGCGTCGACGAATCTCCAGTTCGGTATCGGCCGGCACGTCGATCACGTCGTCGGTGCGGCGGAGTCGATCGAACACGCCACGCTCGTGCAGCCTGCGCAGATAGTCGGCCGGTCCTTCGCGTCCGAGAATCGACAGGGTTCGCAGTTCGTCGGCCGCGTCGTCGGATGCCGAGTAGGCCAACACGTGTGAGCGCTCGTCCTCGATGCTCACCATGCCCTTCGTCAGCGACGCCACCGTCTGCGCGAGTTCGTAGAGGTCGGTGTCGGCTCCGAACATTCCGTCGTCGGGGCTCTGGGCCCGGGCCTGATCGAGAACTCCGCGCATCATCGACAGCAACAGCTCCCACCGTGTCTGCTGGTGCACTGCGACCAATGCGATACCGGTCTCCCTGGCACCGTGGGACAGCGCGGTCGAGGCGGCGACTTTGGTCAGCACCGCGAGTGGTCGGTCTGCGACCGGACGCAACGCGAGATCGTCGAACCACCGGATCACATCGGCCTCGGTCACGCCCACCAGCAGCGTCAGATCGGAGGATGCTCCCGGAGGTAGCCGCAGGTCGTCGGCATCGAGCAGCGCGACGGACTCGACGGCCATGTCCGTTCCGGCGGGCGCGAGGACGAGTTCGACGACGGCGCTGTGCAGCGAGGTCAGCATCGAACGCAGCGACACCGTATTGGCCATGCGGACAAGTAGAACATGAATTCTTTGGCCGATGAGCTGATTGAACGCGGTGCGGATCGGACTTCAATGAGCAGCACACACCGAAGCCGAGGAGCAGCCATGGACGCCGTCACATCCGTCCCCACCCCCGCCAACGAGCCGGTCAACACCTACGCCCCGGGTAGCCCGGAACGCACCCGCTTGCGCAGCCGCCTGACCGAACTGCGTTCCTCCCCCGTCGAGATCCATCAGGTCATCGGCGGAGTTCACCGAAAGGCCGACGGCCCACGCGAGAACGTCGTCGAACCGCACAAGCACTCGTCGATCATCGGCAGTTTCGCCGGTGCCGGCCACCAGGATGTGCGCGACGCCATCGACGCCGCCACGGCAGCCGCGCCGATGTGGCGCGATCTTCCCTTCGACGAGCGCGCCGCGGTGTTCCTGCGGGCCGCCGATCTGCTGTCCGGCCCGTGGCGCGAAAGAATCGCTGCTGCAACGATGCTCGGTCAGTCCAAGTCGGCCTACCAGGCGGAGATCGACGCACCCTGCGAGCTCATCGACTTCTGGCGGTTCAACGTCACGTTCGCCCGGCAGATTCTCGCCGAGCAGCCGATATCGGCACCGGGAGTGTGGAATCGCGTCGAATACCGTCCGCTCGAGGGCTTCGTCTACGCCATCACTCCGTTCAACTTCACCGCCATCGCAGGTAACCTCCCCACCGCGCCCGCGTTGATGGGCAACACCGTGCTGTGGAAGCCCTCGCCCACCCAGGCCGTGGCCGCATATCTGACGCTGCAGTTGCTCGAAGCCGCAGGGTTGCCACCAGGGGTGATCAACCTCGTTCTCGGCGACGGGCCGATGGTGTCCGAAGTCGCCCTTGCCGATCCACGGCTGGCCGGCATCCACTTCACCGGATCCACCGCGACATTCCAGACGCTGTGGCGTCAGGTGGGCAACAACATCTCGAACTACCACTCGTACCCCCGGCTCGTCGGCGAGACCGGCGGCAAGGACTTCATCGTCGCGCACAGCTCCGCCGATCCGGATGTGTTGACCACCGCCATGATTCGCGGTGCGTTCGACTTCCAGGGACAGAAGTGCTCGGCGGCGTCCCGGGCCTTCGTACCGAAATCGCTGTGGGCGTCGATGGGCGATTCGTTCGTCGAGCAGGTCTCGGCGCTGAAGTACGGTGACGTGACCGATCTGTCCAACTACGGTGGTGCCGTCATCGACCGAAAGGCGTTCGACCGCAACGCAGCTGCCCTCGACCGAGCGAAGTCCGTCCCCGGCCTGACCATTGCTGCAGGCGGAACCTGTGACGACTCGGAGGGCTACTTCGTCTCCCCCACGGTTCTTCTCGGCGACGATCCCACCGACGAGGCCTTCACCACCGAGTACTTCGGCCCCATCCTCGCCGTGCACGTCTACGACGACAGCAAGCCCGACGCCTACGCCGAGACCCTGCGCGCCGTGGACAGTGGCTCGAAGTACGCATTGACCGGAGCGGTCATCGCCACCGATCGCACCGCCGTCGAACACGCCCATGCGGCACTGCGATTCGCCGCCGGGAACTTCTACGTCAACGACAAACCGACCGGCGCAGTGGTGGGACAGCAACCGTTCGGCGGAGCCCGTGCATCGGGCACCAACGACAAGGCCGGCTCACCGCAGAACCTGCTGCGGTGGACCTCGGCCCGCACCGTGAAGGAAACGTTCGTTCCGCCCACCACCCACGGCTACCCACACCAGGAAGGCGAGGGAACGCGATGACCACTCTGCTGAGCAATCCGCTGCGGCCGGCGCTGCTGGCGGCGGCGCGTTCACCGAAACTGCAGGCGACGGTGACGCGGCTGCGCGCCACCCGATCACTCGTCGACCGATTCGTCGCGGGTGAATCCGAGCCCGCGGCCGTCGGCGCGGTCGATACCCTGCTGGCGTCGGGCCGGTTCGTCTCGGTGGACTACCTCGGTGAGGACACCACCGACCGAGTCCAGGCGAAAGCAACCGTGGACGCGTATCTGTCACTGATACAACGCTTTTCGACGCGAAGAGCCGATGCGACAGCGCTGGAGATCTCACTCAAGCTGTCCGCGCTCGGCCAGGGAATCGACCGAACCCTGGCGCTGGAGAACGCACGGACGATCTGCACTGCTGCGACGGCGGCCGGCGTGTGGGTGACGGTCGATGCCGAGGACCACACGACCACCGATTCGACCCTGTCGATCGTCCGCGAACTGCGCGTGGACTTTCCGGATCTGGGTACGGTGCTGCAGGCGTATCTGCGACGCACCGAGGCCGACTGCCGGGACCTGTCCGGACCGAGATCTCGGATCCGCCTGTGCAAGGGTGCGTACAACGAACCGTCGTCGGTGGCGTTTCAGAGTGCACGCGAGGTGTCCGACTCGTACCTGAGGTGCCTGCAGGTTTTGATGAACGGTCGCGGCTACCCGATGGTGGCCTCACACGATCCGGAGATGATCGACGCGGCGGAGCAGTTCGCGGCGTCCGCGGGCAGGTCGTCCGAGGAGTTCGAGTTCCAGATGCTGTACGGCATCCGCGATCCCGAGCAGCGCCGACTCGTCGATGCCGGGCGGCATGTTCGCGTGTATGTGCCCTACGGGTCGCAGTGGTACGGCTACTTCATGCGCAGACTGGCCGAGCGTCCGGCGAACCTGATGTTCTTCGCGCGATCGGTGCTCTCGCGTACATAGCGGGTGCACTCGACAACTCGCTCACCGCACAAGCGCGCGCGTTTGCCGGCTGCGCGCAGAATTGCGAGGTTTCCGAGGCGATTTCGCGCGCATTCGACGAATGCGCGCGCATTTGTCCACCACCGAAGTCGGCCGCCCTCTCGCCTCGGCGTTCCAGCGTGGATTAGGTCGTGCGACATCGGGGCATCCCGACGTCATGGCAAATTACAGAGTTATCGATCCGCAGGGAACCGTCGTCGAGACCAAGGACATCTCCAGTTCGGAGGACGCACACGCCTGGTTCAAGGACAGCAAGTCGGACAACGAGGAATTGGGATGGCGACTCGAGGTCGAGCACGACGGCGAGTGGGCCTTCTTCAGCGCCTCGGAGGGAACCGAGGACTAGTTCTCCTGGCCTGCAACAACTTCGGACGACCCTGCACACCGGCTACGCCGTACTGCAGGGTCGTTCGTTCGTTCGGGGACAGACAACTCGGGGGACCGACGACTCGAGAACGACGAACAGTGGGCAGCCCCGTACTGGAGCTGCCCACCTCTTGTCGCGGCGATGATCGCCGGAGTATTACCGGTCGTTCGATGGACGAGCCGTCGGAATCGTGGACTCGAGGTCGGCGACCTGGATCAGACGTGAGACCGAGCGTCCTGCGACGATCGACCATGATGCGCCGATGCCGGCCGTGTAGTCACGGACTGCATCGAAAACTGTGAGACCTGCGATGCCGAAGAATTCGACATTGGACAGATCGAGGGTGACATGCCTTTTGCTGGACACGCGGCTGCAGACGAAATCGGAGAACATCGGCGCGCTGCGCATGTCGATGTCGCCGTGGACGGCGACGACGAGTGAGCCGTCGGGGCCGTCGTGCGCGGTGAAGATTGCTCCGGTTGCTGCGACGGACACGGACTTCTCCGCGACAGTCACCGGGGTGATTCGAACTTTGTTGCCTGAAGATTCAACACTCATGGCAGATCCCATCGATCGGTCGAACTGAGGGGGAAACCGATTGACGCAGCGGGAGCAGAATTTTAGCCTGACCCGGACGCCGACTTCGCTGCGTTTCCCCGTGACCGGCTGTTAGCTCAACCGTGGCCAACCCTACGGCACTGGCACGCTCGGAGTCCAGCATCGGCCCGAACAGGCCACCCACCAGCGGTTCGAACATCGCGCCGGTCGCGGCCCCTACGCGCGACGGCTGTTTCCCAGGTCCGCGTGATGTTCTCGCATAGCGCCGATCAGCGCTTCGAACACCCGATGCGCGGCGGCGAGATCGCCATCGGGGAGATCCGCCAATGCGGCGCTCGTCCGCTTACCGAGGGGGCCGAAGAACCCGCGAGCGACCTCCATCCCGTGCTCGTCGTACCGCAGAATGACCTTGCGTCGATCGGACGCGTCGGATTCGCGGCGGATGTGCCCGGAGGTGATCATGCGCTCGACGAGGTAGGTCATCGCCGCCGAGGACAGACCGAGCATCGTGCCCAGTTCCCCCGCCGTCAGCGGCGCACCCTCGACATCGGCGACCATGACGTGCAACAGAGCCCGAAAGTCATTGGGCCGCAGGCTGTGTAGAGCGCCGAACACTTGGCCGATCTGTTCGGAGACCGACGACAGCGCTCGTAGATCCGCGGAAATCGCGGATTCGAGGTGGTTTCGGTCGGCCATGTCGGTGGCAACTCCTTCGCTGCGGTCACCGTCAGACTACTGCCCGCAAGAGATTCAGTTGCTTAATATCTAAGTAAATGAGATTGTTTCTTCGTGGACAGCACTCGAACCGAGAACAAGACCGTCTGGGACCGCGTCGCGGTCGCGGCCACCGGGCGTAGATCCGGGGCGCTGGCGGCAGCGATCTTCATCCTCGCCGTGGCCGTGATGGGGTTGGTCGGCAGCAACGATTCCGCCGACCAGTCGCCGAATTCGTTGCCGACGTCGGCCGAGTCCTACCAGGTCGACGAGCTTCTCGCCGAATTCCCGGATTCCGACTCCGCACCGGTGATCCTGGTTCTGAGCCGGGCCGACGGCGGCGACCTGACAGCCGCCGACATCGAGGGCGCAGCTGCCGCACAGAGCAGGCTGCTCGCCGTCGATCGCTCGGTGCCGGACGAGCCCGGCCCGCCCCCGATCGTCGCACCCGACGGCAAAGCTGCGATCGCGCTGGTCCAGGTCGATTCCGAGTTGTCGGGCTTCACGCTCAACGAACTGATCACCGAGCTGCGATCCGCGGCCGGCGACGGCCTCTCTCCCGATCTGATCGCCCAGGTCACCGGCGGACCCGCTTTCGGTGCCGACATAGCGAACTCGTTCTCCGGAGCCAACTTCACGCTTCTGGCCGTCACCGCGCTCGTGGTGGCCGTCCTCCTCATCGTCACCTACCGATCACCCATCCTGTGGTTGGTGCCGTTGGCCGTCATCGGTTTCGCCGACCGATTCGCCACCACCGTCGGTACCGCGCTGGCCCAGGCCACCGGGCTCTCCTTCGACGGTTCGACCTCGGGAATCACCAGTGTGCTGGTGTTCGGCGCAGGCACGAACTACGCACTGCTGCTCATCTCTCGATACCGCGAGGAACTGCGTCGCGAGTCCGATCATCGCCTCGCCCTGCACCGCGCCGTTCGCCAGGCCGGGCCCGCCATCCTCGCCAGCAACGCAACCGTCGTACTGGCCCTGCTGACCTTGCTCCTCGCGATGCTGCCGAGCACCCGCAGCCTCGGGGCGCTGGCCGCGGCCGGTCTCGTCGTCGCAGCAGTGTTCGTCCTGTTCGTACTGCCGCCTCTACTGAAACTGTGCGGCCCGAAGCTGTTCTGGCCCTTCGTTCCCAAGGAGTCGGACCGTGACACCACCACGGAGGGCGTCTGGCATTCGATCGCCGCGGGAGTTGCCCGACGCCCCGTGGCCACCGCCTCGATCACGATCGTCGCACTGCTGGCCTGCTGCGCCGCACTGTTCGGGACTCAGATCGGACTCTCGCAAACCGAGCAGTTCCGTGTCACCGCCGAGTCCGTCGAAGGCTTCGACACCCTCTCCCAGCACTTCCCGGCCGGATCGGCCGATCCGATGACGGTCCTCGCTCCCACCGCCGACATCGATGCAGTCATCAGCACCGCCGAGGGCATCGACGGAGTCGTCTCGGTCGATCGCGTCGCAGATTCCGACACCGGACTCACCCGCCTGTCGGTCGTCACCGACGCGGCCCCCGCATCCGACGAGTCGTTCGCCGTCGTCGAGGACCTCCGCGCCGCACTCACCGGCGTGGACCGCGCACTGGTAGGCGGCAGCGATGCCAAGGCACTCGACACCACCGACGCAGCGGCCCGCGATCGCCTCGTGGTCATTCCCGCTATTCTCGCGGTCGTGCTCGCCGTGCTCCTTGTTCTGTTGCGCGCCCTGGTTGCGCCCCTGATCCTGGTCGCGACAACGGTATTGAGCGCAGTGGCCGCGATCGGGATCGGCAGCTGGGTGAGCCTGCACGTCTTCGGATTCCCCGCCCTCGACGACAACACTCCGCTGTTCGCGTTCCTGTTCCTGGTCGCGCTCGGCGTGGACTACACCATCTTCCTCGTCACTCGTACCCGGGAGGAGACGCCCCAGCACGGCACCAGATCTGCCATCGTGCGGGCGGTTTCGGCCACCGGAGGTGTCATCACGAGCGCGGGAATCGTTCTCGCAGCCGTGTTCTGCGTGCTCGGCGTCCTACCGCTGATCACCCTGACCCAACTCGGAATCATCGTCGGACTCGGTATTCTGCTCGATACCTTCGTGGTACGCACCGTCGTGATTCCCGCCCTGTTCACCCTCATCGGCCCGGGGATCTGGTGGCCGAACAGGATCGACTCGAACAAGAACACATCCGCAACCCAAGGAGCGAACACATGAAGATCCGCAACGCATTCGGCCGCACCGCACTCGTCGGTGCCATGGCCGCAGGCGCACTGCTGACCGCGGCTCCGGCGCAGGCGCAGCCGGTCGGCCCGCTGGGATCGGTCGGACTCGAGCCGCTGGCTCCGATCCCGTCACTCGATGTCGAGCGCTACCTGGGCACCTGGAACCAGGTCGCCGCGGTGCCGCAGCCCTTCAACCTGATCTGCGCCCGCGACACCCAGGCGAACTACCAGATGATCGACGACGCCAACATCCGCGTCGAGAACACCTGCACCACCTGGACGGGCCAGGAAAACCGCATCGTCGGCAACGCACGAGTCAACGACACCGTCACCAATGCCCAACTGCACGTGAGCTTCCCGGGCGTTCCCACGCAGGAGAGCCAGGAAGGACCGACCAACTACATCGTCGCCTACATCGCCGACGACTACTCGTGGGCGTTCGTCGGAAGCCCCACCCGCACGTCCGGATTCGTGCTCAAGCGCACGCCCGACGTCAGCGTCGAGCAGTTCCGCGAGATCCGCGGCGTCGTCGAATCGCTGGGTTACGACTCGAACTTCATCACCACGACACCCACCCCGGGCGGCGCGACGACCATTCAGCAGCTCTCGACGGTGTAATGCCTGCGGCAGTGGTGCGGCTCCGTTTCCGGGTCGTTTCGCGGGCTCCACTCCCGCGTGCCCCAGGGGCACTCGACCGCACAACTGCGGCTACGCCGCGCTGAGGATCGAGATCGCGAAGATCAAGCTGTCGCCCGGCTCGATTCCGGCCGCCGGATTGCCGCTCGCGTATCCGTCGGCCGAGGTGACCGCAACGGCGACGGTCGAGCCGACGGTCTGTCCGGCGATGGCCTTCTGGAAGCCTGCGACAACTCCGTCGAGCGGGAATTCGACCGGCGCGCCCCGCTCGAAGCTGCTGTCGAACGTTTCCCCGGTGCGTCCGTTGACGCCCATGTAGCAGACGGACACCTCTGCGTCGGCTGCGACGACCGGTCCGTCCCCCGCCATCAGCGTTTCGACCTGTGTCTCGCCGACGGCGAACGGTGCGTCGACGGTGACCGCGGGCGCCGCCGTGTCGGTGGATCCGACGACGGCCATGCTGCCGGAGTCCCCGTCCAGCGTCCATTCCGGAATGGCTGCCGCGTCGGGTGCCGCCGTGGGGCAGGTGCTCGAGGCGGCCGAGGCACCGGCGTCCGACGACGCGGAGGACGTGGAGGGTGCCGGGGACGAGGTGTCCTCGTCCGAGCTGCATGCGCCCGTCAGCAGGACGAGCGAGACGGAGGCGGCCAGGAACATGGTGCGGGTGTAGGTGTTCTTCACCGCGCCCACGCTACAAGTACCGCCCCCGATGTCCGTCACACTGCGGCGCGGAGTACTTCTGCGACCGGGGTGGACGCTCGACCGATCAGGGCCTGCAGGTCTCCGGAATCGGTGTCGAGCTCGCCGCGGGCAATCCCGGCATCCGCGCTGGCCAGCATGGTTGCCACGAAGTCGGGCAGTCCTGCGCCCTGGAGAATCGCGGCGTACTCGGACTCGGAGACGTCCTTGTAGGCGATCGGCTTGCCGGAGAGTTCGCCGATGACGGCCGCGAGCTCGGCGTAGGTGAGGCGTTCGTCGCCGCCGAGCTCGTAGATCTTTCCGCCTTGATCGTCGAGTGTCAGCACGGCAGCGGCCGCGGCGGCGAAGTCGACGCGAGACGCGGCGGCGAGCTTGCCGTTGCCTGCCGCGCCGAGGAGCACTCCGCTCTCGACGGTCTGGGCGAGCGAACCGAGGTAGTTCTCCCAGTACCAGCCGTTCCGCAGGAATACCTCGGGGATGCCGGACGCGGCGAGGCGCTCCTCGGTCGCCTTGTGCTCGGGCGCGAGGCTCACTCCCGAAGTATCGGCGGCGAGCAGGCTGGTGTAGGCGATCAGGCCCACTCCGGCGGCCTCCGCTGCCTCGATCACGTTGGTGTGCTGCGCAATTCGCTGACCCACCTCCGAGCCCGAGACGAGCAGAAGCTTGTCGACGCCGGCGAGAGCCGCCGTCATCGCGGCGGAATCGGAGTAATTGGCGACCCGAACCACGACGCCGCGTTCGGCCAGCGGAGAGGCCTTGTCCGCGTTTCGGACGACCGCCACGATGTCGGCGGGTGCGACACCACGCTCGATGAGTGCGTCGACGACGAGTCCGCCGAGATTGCCCGTTGCTCCTGTTACCGCTGTGGTCATGA